>NZ_CDROCK010000026.1:0-91945 GCF_977020205.1 Pseudomonas sp. AIG
GCGGCGCGTGCTGGTGAAGCCGGACGTGGTTTTGCCGTGGTCGCCGACGAGGTGCGCATCCACGCCCGCCGCACGCAAGAGTCGGTGGAAGAAACCCGTCAGGTGATTGAGCAGTTGCAGAGCGGTACGCAGGATGTGGTCGGTTCGATGGGCAACAGCCATCGTCAGGCTCAGGGTAGCGTTGAACAGGTTGGCCAGGCGGTGACTGCGCTGCGTCAGATTGGCGATGCGGTGACGGTGATCAGCGACATGAACCTGCAGATTGCCAGCGCCGCTGAAGAGCAGAGTGCGGTGGCGGAAGAGATCAATAACAACGTGGCGACGATTCGTGACGTGACGGAGTCGTTGTCCGGGCAGGCGAATGAGTCGGCGCGGGTGAGTCAGTCGCTCAATAGCCTGGCGAATCAGCAGCAGAGTTTGATGGACCAGTTCCGCGTCTAAGATCCAGCGGAAAACCCCTGTAGGAGTGAGCCTGCTCGCGATGGCGATGTCATATTCAACATCAATGTGACTGACAGATCGCCATCGCGAGCAGGCTCGCTCCTACAGGATTTGTGGACGGTCCGGGATCACCGTTTAGGCAACTCGATCACCACCTTCAACCCACCCCACTCACTCTCGCCCAACACCAGCAACCCGCCCCAGGTGTCGACGATGTCGCGCACAATTCCCAGCCCCAGGCCATGCCCATGGGTCTGCTCATCCAGCCGCGTGCCCCGGCTGAACACCTCGGTGCGCTGTTCTTCGGGAATCCCCGGGCCGTCATCTTCCACACTCAGCGCATAGCCATCCGTACGTTCGATCACACTCAAACGCACCTCGGCATCCGCCCACTTGCAGGCGTTGTCCAGCAGATTGCCGAGCAATTCCAGCAAATCCTCCCGATCCCACGGCAGCTGCAGCCCTGCCGGCGCGACATAACTCAGCGCCAGATGCTCGCCGTGAATCATGTTCAACGTCGCCAGCAACCCCGGCAGTTCCGCATCACAATCGAACAACGCACCGGGCAGCGCATCTCCAGACAACCGTGCCCGATTGAGCTCGCGATTGAGCCGCTGCTGCACCTGCTCCAGTTGTTCCTTGAGCACCTTGCGCAGCTCAGGATGAGCATCGAGTTTTTCGCTCGAGGCCAGACTCAACAGCACTGCCAACGGCGTTTTCAAGGCGTGCCCGAGATTGCCCAAGGCATTGCGCGAGCGCTTGAGACTGTCTTCGGTGTGCGCGAGCAAATGGTTGATCTGCGCCACCAGCGGTTCCAGTTCCACCGGCACCTGATCATCCAGTTGTGAACGCTGGCCCTGCTGCAATTGCGCGATCTGTTCGCGGGCCTTTTCCAGTGGTTTCAACGCGCGGCGCACGGTCAATCGCTGCAAGAACAGAATCAGCAACAACGCCGCCAGCCCCAGACCCAGGCCGATCTGACGCATGCGCTGAAAGCTCTCGCGCACCGGCGTGTAGTCCTGCGCGACGCTGATCGAAATCGACTGGCCCAAACGTCGATAGTCTGAACGCAGTACCAGCAATTGCTGACCGTCCGGCCCCAGTTGCAGATTGCTGTGCAGACCGGGATGGTCAAGCAACGGCAGATCCTGATCCCACAGCGAGCGCGAACGCCAATGGCTGTCGGCAAAATCGATACGGAAATAGTGTCCGGAAAACGGTCGCTGATAGGCCGGGGACAGATGTCTTTCATCCAGTTGCAGTCCCTGCGGGCCGCGCACCAGCGCCACCAGCAGGCTTTCGCTGTCGTTGCGCAGGCCGGCTTCGAGGTAGCGCTGCAAACCCACTTCGAACAACCACAGACTGGTTTGCGCCAGCACCACACCGACGACCACCATCACGCTGATCAAACCCAGGCTCAAGCGGCGCTGGATCGACCTCACGAAGCTTGCCCGCCGAACAGGTAACCCTGGCCGCGACGGGTTTCGATCACGCTTTTGCCGAGCTTGCGCCGCAGGTGATTGACGTGGACTTCAAGGACGTTGGAATCGCGCTCGGTTTCACCGTCGTAGAGGTGTTCGGCGAGGTGGCTTTTGGAGAGGATCTGCTCCGGGTGCAGCATGAAATAGCGCAGCAGACGGAATTCGGCGGCAGTCAGCTGAATGTCGGCACCGTCGCGAACCACGCACTGACGGCCCTCGTCCAGATGCAGCCCGGCAGCCTTCAAGGTCGGCTGATTGGCCTGGCCTTTGGAGCGGCGCAACAACGACTGAATGCGCAGATAAAGCTCTTCGGGGTGAAACGGTTTGGTCAGGTAATCGTCGGCGCCAGCCTTCAGGCCTTCGATGCGCTCGGCCCAGGAGTCGCGCGCGGTGAGGATCAGCACCGGGATCGCCAGACCGCCGGCGCGCCATTGCGCCAGCACTTCAAGCCCCGGCACGCCCGGCAGGCCGAGGTCGAGAATGATCAGGTCGTAGGGTTCACTGCTGCCCTGATACAGCGCATCACGACCGTCCGCCAGCCAATCGATCGCGTATCCCTGGCGTTGCAGGCCGGCGAGCAGTTCGTCAGCCAGCGGTACGTGGTCTTCCACCAATAGCAAACGCATCGATCAATCTTCCTTGTCTTTCACAAGTTCGCCGGTATCGGCCTTCAAGTGCAACTCACGGGCGACACCTTCGACGGTCAGCAACTCGACTTCATAAATGTAGACGGCGTGTTTTTCTTCCAGCTCGACTTCCAGCAATTTTGCGCCGGGATAGCGGTCCATCGCCTGCTGCAGCACTTTCTCCAGCGGCAGGATCACGCCCTGCTTGCGCAAATTGAGCGCTTCGTCCGGGCCGAGGTCGCGAGCCATCGCCGTCGAGCAGCACATTACCAGCGCCAACGCCGTGCGGCGGGTGGCGCGAACATTAACCTTCATTACGTATCCTGATGATCCTTGAGAACCTGCCCAGTCACCGCGTCTAATTCCAGATCCCACTCCAGCCCCTGCGGATCACGCATTTCGATCTGGTAGATGTACTTGCCGTACTGCTCTTCCAGCTCGGTGTCGGTGATCGTCGAACCCGGGTGTTTTTCCAGCGCTTTGGCGTTGAGCTTCTCGAAGGAGACGATAGTACCAGCGTCGCGCAGACGCAGGGCTTCGTCAGGGCCCAGATCGCGGGCGTGAACAGTGCTGGCAGTGAGACCGATGATCGAGGCAATGGACAGGGCAGTCAGGGTTTTCATGGAGTCTCCGTATTTTTATGTGTTGCTTACGGTGGGCACCTTAGCGGGATGAACTTAACTGAAACTGAATTGCCATCATTGCTCTGAATCAACATACAACCCCTGTAGGAGTGAGCCTGCTCGCGATAGCGGTCTATCAGTCAAATAAGTGTTAACTGACACACCGCTATCGCGAGCAGGCTCACTCCTACAAGGTTTTGTAACATGTGCTTATAATTGTTCGCTTGCTAACGATCGAGACCGGTATGACCGCCATCCACATCAAATTCCCCGCCCTCACCCTCAAGGCCGGCCCGCGCGCCATGGCGAGGATTCGTGCGCAAGGCCTGAACGCTGCCGACGTCGGCACCCTGCCCGGCGCCGCCGGTGGGCCGAAGGCGTTGGGGATTCAGGGGCTGGATCTGGCGCTGTTCGGTGAATGGCTGCCGAGCGCACCGCGTGAACGCTCGCTGATCGGCGCCTCGGTCGGTTCCTGGCGCTTCGCCAGCGCCTGTCTGCCGGACGCCGCCGAAGGTATTCGCCGCCTCGGTCATCTGTACGCCGAGCAGAACTTCAATAAAGGCGTGACCATGGCCGAGATCAGTCAGAGCTCGCAGCGCATGCTCAATGACCTGCTCGACGGCCGCGACGCGAGCATCCTCGACAACGCCCATTACCGCTTGAACATCATGGTGGTGAAAAGTCAGGGACGTCTGGCCGATGACCATCGCGGGCGCCTCGGTCTGGCACTGGGCTCGGTGATCGCCGACAACTTGCGCGGCCGCGCGCGGCTGTCGCGGCACTTCGAACGGCTGATCATCCACGACCCGCGCCTCGCCCCGCCGGTGAATGCGCTGAACGACTTCCCTTCGCGCTTCGTCGCGCTGAATGCCGGCAATCTGCGTCAGGCCTTGCTCGCCTCGGGCTCGATCCCGATGGTCATGGAAGGCGTACGCGACTTGCCCGGCGCCGGTGCCGGCACTTTCCGCGACGGTGGCTTGCTCGACTATCACCTCGACCTGCCCTACAGCGGCGACGGCATCGTGCTCTATCCGCATTTCACTGATCGGGTGATTCCCGGCTGGTTCGACAAGACTCTGCCATGGCGCAAGGCCTCGGTGGAGCGCTTGCAGGACGTGCTGTTGCTCGCGCCATCGAAGGAATATCTGGCGCGCCTGCCCTACGGCAAACTGCCCGACCGTAATGACTTCAAACGCTTCATGGGCGATGCGCCGAGCCGGCAGAAATACTGGCACGCGGCGATGAACGAAAGCCGTCGCCTTGGCGATGAGTTCCTTGAACTGACTGCCAATGGTCGCCTCGCCGAGCGCTTGCTGACCCTTTAGTCAGCACGGCCAAACACAAGCTGGTAAACTCGCCGCCTGCCCGAATCGCTGCGGCGAACACCATCTGAACAGAGCCGAACATACCGTGGAAATCTTCAAGGAATTTACTTTCGAATCCGCCCACCGCCTGCCGCACGTCCCCGACGGCCACAAGTGCGGGCGTCTGCACGGTCACTCGTTCAAAGTGGCGCTTCACCTCAGCGGCGACCTCGATCCGCACACCGGCTGGATTCGCGATTTCTCCGAGATCAAAGCGATCTTCAAGCCGCTGTACGAGCGTCTCGATCACAACTATCTGAACGACATTCCCGGACTGGAAAACCCGACCAGCGAAGTGCTGGCCAAATTCATCTGGAATGAAATGAAGCCGTTGCTGCCGGAATTGAGCGCGATCCGTATCCACGAGACGTGCACCAGCGGTTGCATCTATCGCGGTGAGTAACTTCTGACTCCCCAACTATCCCTGTGGGAGCGAGCCTGCTCGCGAAAGCGGATTGACATTCAACATGGATGTCGACTGATACACCGCTATCGCGAGCAGGCTCACTCCTACAAGGGATTGGTGTTTTGCCAAAGAACAGCCCGCGAGGCTGTTTTTTTACGCCTATGCTTTTTGGCTCCCATCCGCCAAGAGGACAGGCCCATGACAGACTGGCTGCTGGATCAGGTCTTTGACTTCAACGGCCGACAGGTCCGCTACGCCGTGCGCGGCGACGGCCCGCCGCTGGTGTTCGTGCATGGCACACCGTTTTCGTCGTACGTGTGGCACCGGGTTGCACCGCACTTTTTCACGACTCATCGCGTGTATTACTTCGATCTGCTGGGCTACGGGCGCTCCGAGCAGCCCGACGCCGATGTTTCCCTCGGCGTGCAAAACCAACTCTTGGCGCAGTTACTCGAACATTGGAATATTCAAAACCCCGACGTCGTCGCTCACGACTTTGGCGGCGCCACTGTGCTGCGAGCGCATCTGCTCAACGGCAAGGATTATCGCAGCCTGACGCTGATCGATCCGGTGGCGCTGACGCCGTGGGGTTCGCCGTTCGTGCAGCACGTCCGCCAGCATGAAGCAGCGTTCAGTGGCCTGCCCGATTACATCCAGCGCGCCATCGTGCCGACCTATATTCGCGGGGCGATTTACCGGGATATTCCCGATGACGAACTGGCGCCTTACGTGCAGCCATGGTTGGGCGATCCGGGGCAAGCGGCGTTCTATCGGCAGATTGCGCAGATGGATGAGCGCTACACCCGTGAAGCAGAAAGCCTGTATCCAACGATCCGCTGCCCGGTACAGATTCTCTGGGGCGAAGACGATCAGTGGATTCCCATCGAGCGTGGCCGCGCCTTGCACCAAATGATCCCCGGCTCGCAATTTCACGCCATCCCAAGCGCAGGCCACCTCGTCCAGGAAGACGCCCCCGAAGCCATCGTCGCCGCCCTGCTGCGCTTCCTCTGACAGGCCCCAAATGCCCCTGACACCGATCGTTCCCACGCTCTGCGTGGGAATGCCTCAACGGACGCTCCGCGTTCGGCTTTGGAGTGGGACGCGGAGCGTCCCGGGCTGCATTCCTTTGCTGCGCGTGGGAACGATCTACACAGAACGCCTTCGCGAGCAGGCTCGCTCCCACATTGGGCTTCGGTGCATCCAGTTGCACTGCTTTCGCGCCAATCCACGCGACTCGTCTATACATAACCCGCGCCACCCGGCATTTGGCACGACCACTGCAACCCTCCCCCGCGTCTCCTCCACTTCAGCAAGGACCGCCCCATGACGCAGAACGCTCCCGGCAACGATTACCCCCTCAGCGAAGTTCCCATGCATGCGCGCAAAGGCCTGGCCTCGACGGCGATGGTGTTACTGGGCTTCACGTTTTTCACTGCAACCATGTTTGCCGGCGGCAAGCTCGGTGTGGCCTTCAGCTTCAGCGAGATGATGGCGGTGATCATCGTCGGCAATCTGCTGCTGGGTCTGTACGCGGCAGGCCTGGGCTACATCGCTTTCAAGAGCGGCCTCAACTCGGTGCTGATGGGCCGTTTCTGCTTCGGTGAAGTTGGCAGCAAGCTCAGCGACCTGATCCTCGGCTTCACCCAGATCGGCTGGTACGCCTGGGGCACGGCAACGGCAGCCGTAGTCATCGGCAAATACTTCGATCTCGATGAAGGCACGGTACTCGGGTTGATGGTGCTGTTCGGCCTGATGTTCTGCGCCACGGCGTACGTCGGTTATCGCGGCCTGGAGATTCTGTCGTACATCGCCGTGCCAGCGATGATGTTGCTGCTGATGCTGTCGATGTGGGTGGCGACGGTGAAAGTCGGTGGTTTCGAGGGTTTGCTCAGTGTGGTGCCGAGCGGTTCGCTGGACTGGTCCACCGCGATCACCCTGGTGTTCGGCACCTTCGTCAGTGGCGCAACGCAGGCGACCAACTGGACGCGTTTTTCACGTTCGGCGCGGGTCGCAGTGCTGGCCAGCCTGATCGGTTTTTTCATCGGCAATGGCCTGATGGTGCTGATCGGCGCGTACGGCGCCATCGTCTATCAGCAACCGGACGTGGTTGAAGTGCTGCTGTTGCAAGGTTTCGCCATGGCCGCGATGGCCATGCTGTTGCTGAACATCTGGAGCACTCAGGACAACACCATCTACAACTTCGCCGTCGCCGGCTGCAACCTGCTGCGCACCGGTCGGCGCAAAACCGTGACCCTCGCCGGCGCAGTAATCGGCACCCTGCTCGCTCTGCTGGGCATGTACGACATGCTCGTGCCGTATCTGATTCTGCTCGGCACGGTGATCCCTCCGATTGGCGGAGTGATCATGGCGGACTTTTTCTACCGCTGGCGCGGGCACTATCCGCGCCTGGCCGACGCACGGTTGCCGGCGTTCAACTGGCCGGGCCTCGGGGCCTATGCGGTCGGCACCGTCGCCGCGTTCAGCTCGCCGTGGGTCGCGCCGCTGGTAGGCATCGCTGCTGCCGCGCTAACGTATGTCATCGTCACCGGCGTGCTCGGCGCTCGCAGCGCGACCGCGCCACTACAAGACCTATAAAAAAGGATTCGCCTGATGCACATCATCAACGCCCGTTTGCGCAACCAGGAAGGTTTGCACGAATTGCACCTTGAAGACGGTCTGATCCGCAGCATCGCCCGCCAGACCGAAGCGCCGACCCTCGGCCCGGATGACCTCGACGCCGGCGGCAATCTGGTGGTGCCGCCCTTCGTCGAACCGCACATCCACCTCGACGCCACCCTCACCGCCGGCGAGCCGCGCTGGAACATGAGCGGCACGCTGTTCGAAGGCATCGAGTGCTGGGGCGAGCGCAAGGTCACCATCACCGAAGAAGACACCAAGACCCGCGCGAAAAAAACCATTCAGGCGCTGGCTGCGCACGGCATCCAGCATGTGCGCACTCACGTCGACGTCACCGATCCGCAACTCACCGCGCTCAAAGCCATGCTCGAAGTGCGCGAGGAAAGCCGCCACCTCATCGACCTGCAAATCGTCGCGTTCCCGCAGGAAGGCATCGAGTCGTTCCGCAACGGTCGCGAGCTGATGGAGGAAGCAATCCGCATGGGCGCTGACGTGGTCGGCGGCATTCCGCATTTCGAGTACACCCGCGATCAGGGCGTCAGTTCGGTGAAGTTCCTGATGGACCTGGCCGAGCGCACCGGATGCCTGGTCGACGTGCATTGCGACGAGACCGACGATCCGCATTCACGCTTCCTCGAAGTGCTTGCCGAAGAGGCACGCAGCCGCGACATGGGTGCCCTCGTCACCGCCAGCCACACCACGGCGATGGGCTCTTACGACAACGCCTACTGCGCGAAACTGTTTCGTCTGCTTGGTCATTCCGGAATCAGTTTTGTCTCCTGCCCGACCGAAAGCATTCACCTGCAAGGACGCTTCGACAACTTCCCCAAACGCCGTGGCGTGACCCGCGTGAATGAGTTGCTCGAAGCCGGCATGAACGTGTGTTTCGGCCAGGACTCCATCGTCGATCCATGGTATCCGCTGGGCAACGGCAACATCCTCCGAGTGCTCGAAGCCGGGCTGCACATCTGCCACATGCTCGGTTACCGCAACCTGCAAAGTGCGCTGGATCTGGTCACCGACAACAGCGCCAAAGCCATGCACCTGGGTGAGCGTTATGGCCTGGAACAGGGGCGTCCGGCGAACCTGCTGATACTTTCGGCAGACAGCGATTACGAGGTGATCCGCAGTCAGGGCTTGCCGTTGTATTCGATTCGCGGTGGCAAGGTGTTGATGAAGCGGCAGATGCCGGTGGTGGAATTCAGTGCTGAGCTGAGCTGAGCTGAGAGGCGCAGCGTAAATCCAGTGTGGGAGCGAGCCTGCTCGCGAAGAGGTTGGCACATTCAACATCAATGTGACTGACCTACCGCTATCGCGAGCAGGCTCACTCCTACAGGGGGCGGTGTTTGAACATGATATTTGTGTTCAACACAAAAACCTGTGGGAGCCTGGCTTGCCAGCGATGGCGTCTTTGAATTCAGCCGATCATCTGCGCCGTCCCAAACAACCTGACCCGCACCAACTCCCCGCCTGCTGCTTCGAGCAAAATCGGCGCCGTGCCGCCGGGCATCACCACCTGCACTTCTCCCGCCACCACCCAACCGACTCGCCACGCCGCCGATGCCACTGCACTGGCACTGGTGCCGGATGACGCGGTCGGCCCTTCGCCGCGCTCGAACACCCGGGCGAGAATTCTCTGCGGTGATTCCAGCACCGCCCATTGCAGATTGACGCCTGCCGGGCATGGATCTCCGGCGCCGGTCGGCATGGCGTAGGCGATTTCGGTCAGGCCTTTGTTCAGGGGTGATTCACGCATTTGCTCGTTGCTCGGCAAAGCAGCCGCATCGCTGAGCAGCGTTACACAATGCGGGTTTCCGATGCGCACGAATTGGCTGTGCGCCCAATCGCGATCAAGTAGTGCCAAGGGTTGGACGTGACTCACAACCCGACCGTTGAACTCGATGCCTTGAACATTCTGCGCAGCGACTGCATCCGGCCCGAAATGCGCTTGCCCGAGGTCAAGCCAGAAGCCTTGAACGCCGTCGACTTCAGCCGGTTTCACCGAGGTTTCCACGACGTCACCCTTGTCGTGATGCACGCGCAACAACGCGCCCTCCTCTGGCATCAAGCCTTGCTCGGTCAGCGCCTGCGAGAAAATCGTCAGGCCGTTGCCACTGCGCTCGGCGAGGGTGCCGTCGGTGTTGACGATCAATACGTCGAACGGCGGCGATGTCTGGAACGGGCCTATCAGCAAGCCGTCGCTGTGGTGGGATTTGCTGTTGGATGGTCGCTGGCCTTGGGGCCAGTCGCAGCAGAACCTGATCGCCGCATCACTCCACGACTGACGTGACGAGGCGCATTCGGCGGCGCTGGCAGGCAAGGCAATGCCTGCCTCGCGAAGTGCCTGCGGCGCAATCACGCCATAGATATTGCCGCGCGCATCGTAGAATTGCGTCATCAACCTTGGTCCCTGCTATCGAAGAATCCCACTGTAAACCGAATCCCCTGTAGGAGTGAGCCTGCTCGCGATAGCGGTGTATCAGGCAAAAAAATATTGACTGACACTCCGCTATCGCGAGCAGGCTCACTCCTACAGGTTAGGATGTCGTCTGCACATCCCCGAATACCCGCGATCGAACCTCGTCGCCGTATCACTGTCCTTCGGGGACGCGATGTTTTTTGCCAAGGATCGATATGACCAGCCTCAACCCCCAAGACACCTTCGTCCCCGGACGCCTGCAACAGATGTCCACACGCATCGCCTTTTTCATCGCCGGGCTCGGCATTGCCGCGTGGGCGCCGCTGGTGCCGTATGCCAAGGCGCGGGCCGGACTCGACGAAGGCACACTCGGTTTGCTGTTGTTGTGCCTCGGCGTCGGTTCGATTCTGGCGATGCCACTGGCGGGGATTCTGGCCACGCGCTTCGGCTGTCGGCGCGTCGCCACTGGTGGCACCTTGTTGATCTGCGCGGCGTTGCCATTGCTGGCGACCGTGTCGTCGATACCGGCGCTGATCGCCACGCTGTTCATGTTCGGTGCCGGCCTCGGTACGGTGGATTCGACGGTGAACCTGCAAGCGGTGATCGTCGAGCGCGCCAGCGGCAAGAACATGATGTCGGGTTTTCATGGTCTGTTCAGTCTCGGCGGGATTGTCGGCGCGGCGGGTGTCAGTGCCTTGCTCGGCCTCGGACTGACGCCGCTCGCCGCGATGCTGGTGGTGGTCGTGGTGCTGATCGCGGCGCTGTTCAAGTGCGTGCCGCACATGTTGCCTTACGGCAGTGAAAGCTCGGGACCGGCATTTGCCATCCCTCACGGCATCGTGCTGTTTATCGGCGGAATGTGCTTCATCGTGTTCCTGACCGAAGGCGCGGCACTGGACTGGAGTGCAGTGTTTCTGGCGCAGGAACGCGGGATCGACACCGCGTATGCGGGGCTGGGTTATGCGGCGTTTGCCCTGACCATGACGGCGGGACGCTTGATGGGTGACCGGATTGTGCGGATTGTCGGTGCCACGCGGATCATTCTGTTTGGCGGTCTGTTGGCTGCGGCTGGCCTTTTTCTGGCGACGTTCGCACCGAGCTGGGAAGCGGCGCTGGTGGGTTATGCGCTGGTCGGCGCTGGTTGTTCGAACATCGTGCCGGTGCTGTACACGGCGGTCGGCAAGCAGACGGTGATGCCGGAGAGCATCGCCGTGCCGGCCATTACCACGCTCGGTTATGCAGGGATTCTGGCGGGGCCGGCGGTGATCGGCTTTGTCGCCCATGCCAGCAGTTTGAGTTTTGCCTTTGGTTTGATGGCGGTGCTGTTGGTCGCGGTGGCCATTGGCGGAAAAGTCCTGAAGGTATGAGATCGTTCCCACGCTCTGCGTGGGAACGCATACCGGGACGCTCCGCGTCCCTCGCGAGGCGGACGCAGAGCGTCCATTGAGGCATTCCCACGCAGAGCGTGGGAACGATCAGTTAAAACCCGACACTGGCCTGCACAAAGAACGTCCTCGGCGCGCCGACATACATCCCTGAGTTGTTGTCGCTGGAGCGGGTGAAGTACTGCTTGTCGAAGACGTTCTTCACCCCGGCGCCCAGTTTCAGGTTCGACACCTGCGGCCCGAAGTCATAACCCCCACGCACGTTCCAGGTCACGTAACCCGGGATGTCGCCATATTGCCCATCTGCCGTGCCGTCGGTGATGTAGTTGCCATTGAAACTGCCATCGGCATTTACACCAGTGCCCGGCGAGCGCTGTTTCGACTGGGCGAAACCGTCGAGGTTGTAGGTCCAGCGGTTGATGTCGTAACGCAAACCGACGGTCGCCACCTGCCGCGAATAGAACGGTAGATCACGGCCCTTGAAGCCCGGAATCTCACCTTCGTACGTGGCACGGGTGTAGGTGAAACCCGCGTTGGCGGTCAAGCCATCAAGGCGCGGATCCAGCGCCGCCATGTCGTAGTGCACCGAGGCTTCGATGCCCTGGTGCTTGGTCGCGCCGAGATTCGTCCAGCCGACATCGTTACTGATGTATTGCAGTTCGTCATCGAAGTCGATGTAGAACAGCGTCACTTCACCGCCCCACACATCGTCGTTGTAGCGCGTGCCGATCTCGTAGGTCTTGGCCTTTTCCGGCTCCAGACCGTTGGCGGTCTGATCACCCGAGCCGCCCTGGCCGAGCTGGAAATACTGCAGGCTGCCAAACGAAGTTTCATAGTTGGCGAACAGTTTCCAGGCGTCAGACAGGTGATACATCACGCTCAGCGCCGGCAACGGTTCATTGCTTTCGATGCTGCGGTTTTTCGCCTGCACAGGCTTGCCCGCAGTGTCGAGCACCGTACGGTCATGCCAGTCGGTGCTGATATGTTCAAAGCGAATGCCAGGGGTGATGGTCCAGTTGCCGACGTCGATTTTGTTGTCGATGTAGACCGAATTGGCCTCGGTGCCGCCGGTGCGGTCCTGGAATATATGGCCATCGGAGGTCGGTGTGAGCACCGGCTGGTTGTTGACCAGCGCCACTCGACTCGACGATTCGTGCATCGCCTCTTTCAGGTAGCGATAACCGACGCTGACTTCCTGGGTGGTCGGGCCGACATCGAATACCCGCGACACCCGTGGTTCGATGCCCAGCGTGTAATACGAGCGCGGGTATGAACTGAGGGTTTTCTGGTCGCGGGCGGCGATGGTGCTGCCACGGAAACTGTCGGTGTAATACGTCAGAATTTCCGCTTGGGTGCGCTCGTCGATCTGACGGATCCATTTGAACGACACGTCTTTGCGCCGACCGGTGAACTGGTCGTAATCACGTACCGAGTCGTACGGTTTGTCATCGTATTGTTTCTGCGTCAGGCCGCCGGGCATGTCGGCCGTAGCGTCGTAGTAGTGAAAGTTGAGGCTGAAATCGTCCTGATCGGTCGGCGCCCAATGAGTCTTGAGCAGCACGTCATCGATGTCGTTGCCGTTGTTGCGCTCACGGTAGCCGTTACCGTTGACGCCGGAATACAGCAACGCCACGCCCATGCCGTTGTCGGCGGTGCCACCGAGGAACGCGGTGTCGATGTGTTTCCAGCCACCGTACTGGGTGGTTTCCAGCGTGGTACCGATTTCACCGGTGGCTTTTTCCGGGATCGCGCGGGTGACGAAGTTGATCACGCCGCCGACGTTCTGCGGCCCATAACGCACCGAACCGGCGCCGCGCACTACGTCGATGCTGTCGAGGTTGCCCGAAGAAATCGGCGCCATCGACAGTTGCGGCTGACCGTACGGGGCGAACGCCGCCGGCACACCATCGATCAACACAGTGGAGCGCGGCGACAGACGCGAAGTCAGACCGCGCACCCCGACGTTGAGGGAAATATCGCTGCCGCCGGTGCCGTTGGAATCCTGTACCTGCACGCCCGGCACACGCTTGAGCACGTCACTGACGTTCATCGCGCCCTGCTCGACCATCGCTTCGCGGCGGATCACCGTGCGCGCGCCGGGGTGGTTCTGCACCACCGCAGCGTTGGCATCACCAAGCCAGTCGCCGACCACTTTGATGTCGGTGACGCCCAATTCCAGCGGACCGTTGCCGGCGGCGGAAGTCGCCGCCGGCGACAGCGTTACCGAACCTTCATTGATCTGATAATCCAGACCGCTGCCCTGCAGCAATTGGCGCAAGGCCTGCTCCGGGGAGATATCGCCGTCGACCGCCGGGGCCTGTTTGCCGGCGACCAGGTCGGGGCTGAAAAACACTTGCAGCGACGTCTGCTGACCGAGTTCGCTCAAGGCCTGACCCAATGGCTGGGCGCGGATATGAATCGCTTCACCGGCGAAGGCCAGCGGCACAGCAGCGTTGACCGCCAGCGCAAGGGCCAGCGGCAGCCAAGGGGATTTTTTGTTGTTGGCAGGGGTGTTTTTCACGTCGTACGTAGTCCTGTGGATCGCAAGAGTGTGCGGCTGTTAATGCAAACCAGTTGCAGTTGAACAGGAAGACGATGAACTCGAAAAAAACCTGAATTTTATTTTGCGAATATTTCCTGACTGCCATCCGCGAGGGTGCGAACGGCCACCGGCAGGATGCTCGGCAAGGCTTTGAGCAAGGCGTCGGTGTTGTCGGATTTGAACACGCTGGTCAGGCGCAAACTGGCCACTGCCGGATTGGCAACGGTCAGCGGCTTCTCACGATAACGCGACACTTCGGCGGCGACTTCGCTGAGGCTGGCGTTGTTGAACACCAGTTTGCCGCTGCGCCACGCCGTCAGTTCCGCCGGGGTCACCGCATAGGCTGCGGCGACCTGGCCTTGGGCATCGACGTGGGTGCCGAGGCCGGCAGTCAGGCTGATGAACTGATCATCCGCTGCATCGCGCCCCTGCACTTTCACCGTGCCCTGCTCCACCGCCACGCGGGTCTGCGCGACATCGCGGCGTACATCGAAACGCGTGCCGGTGACCGTGACCTTGCCGCTGCCCGCCTCGACTACGAACGGTCGCGCAGTATCGTGCGCGACGCTGAACATCGCCTCGCCTTCGCTCAATTCGATGAGCCGACGATCCTTTTCAAAACGCACCTGCAAGCGGCTGCGGCTGTTCAGATCGATCACCGAACCGTCCGGCAGCGCCACATGTTTACGCTCGCCCAACGTTGTGGCGAACTCGGCGCTGTAGCCGCCCGGATCATTCAAGCCGCTGAACAAGCCCAGCCCGAGCGCCACCGCCAGCACACTCGCAGCCACGGCATAACGCAACAACGGACGGCGTTCGCGGCGGGTTGGCGGTGTTTCAACGAGGGCTTTGAGGCGTGGCGCCGGGAGCAGATCGGCTGCCGACCACAAGCCTTGCAGCAGCTGAAATTCGTCACGGTGCTGCGAATGTTCGTTCAGCCAGACGTCAAAGCGCTGCTGCTCGTCGGCACTCACGGCCGGCTCCTGCAAACGCACAAACCAGCGAGCTGCGTCATCGCGCACCGTTGTTTGCCCGCACGCGCAATCACGCGTATCCATCATGGAATGTCCTGTTGGGCTGGGGAGGAAATGTCGCAGCGGCTCATGACTGCAACCCGTCGAGGCGATCGCGCAGATGCCGCAGGGTGCGGATCATATACTTTTCGACCATGTTCTTGGACAGCCCCAGGCGTTCGGCGATTTCCGCCTGGGTCAGGCCTTCGATCTTCTGCCAGACAAAAATCTTCCGGCAATTGATCGGCAACTCGCTGAGCGCCCGTTCGATGGAGTCGGCCAACTGGATCGCATGCATGTAATGCTCCGGGTCGCCGGACGACGACGCACTGTGATCAATGGCCTGCGACTCCATGGCGCCGCGCCGATCCTCACGCCGATAACCGTCGACCGCGATATTGCGCGCGGTCTGGTGCAAATACGCCCGTGGCTGCTGCACCGCCGCCGAATCGGACTCAAGCACCCGCACAAAGGTGTCGTGCGCCAGATCCTCGGCCTGCGCGCGATTGCGCAGGCGACGAGTCCAGGTGCCGATCAACTCTTCGTAATGCTCGAAAAAGCCGGGTCTGCGGGGACGCATGGGGTATGGGTGACGTGCTGAGGAAAGGGGCGTGAATAGTAATGGTTACCATTAAGCCGAAGCAATGGATTCCTCGACCGACCGTCCGCGCAGCAACTGAAGATCAGCGTTTTAGCGCAATCACACCGCTCATGTAGTCATGCAGATCGCGCAGATCCTTAATGCTCCAGGCGTGTGGCGGTATCTTTACGCCGTTCTCCTGCAACGTTTTCGGAATCAGGTTGCCGTTCGGGCGAAGGATGATCGACGACACAATCACGCCCGGATATTCACTCAGGCGTTTTTTGAACGCGGACGTTGTCAGGTCAGGTGTGGGCGGATTGCTTTTATGCGCCAGGGGTCCGGTGCCCTTTATATCGGCGCCGTGGCACACAGCGCAGCGCTGCACATAGAGGTTTTTGCCGTTGCTGTTATCCGCGAAGGAGGCGGATGGTTGGGCGATCAACAAAGTCCCGAGTAAAACGGCGGATGCTGTTTTCATTGTTTGCCTCCATGGCGTCTTTAAGGTCGCGCATGATGCGCGAGATTTAACGCTTGGCGCAAAACAATGTGGGAGCGAGCTTGCTCGCGAAGGCGGTACATCAGTCACTTACTGTACTGACTGAACGGACGCTTTCGCGAGCAAGCTCGCTCCCACAGGGTTCGGTGGTGGATGGCAGATCTGGCACATCCACTACCGTTGGTTTTAGCCTTTTTCGTCGATCCCGGCTTGCAGGGTCTGGGTGTCCAGATGCCCGCTCAGGGTGACCGGGCCGACTTTCAGGTTGCCGTTTTCCAGGGAAACCTTCGGTGCGTTTTCCTCGGCTTTATGCGGCAGATCCAAGGCCGCTTTCACGCCGTAGTCACGGTTGCTCAGGTCAGTGCTGCTGACCTTCGAACCACCCAGATCGACCTGCCCTTGCGTCGCCGAAATCCGCGCGCCGGTCAGTTGTGTCGCGCCGCCAACGGTAAGGTTTACACCTTGGCTGGCACTGATCGCCGACGCCTGCGCCACGCTGTCCTTGTGCGCGTACTCACCCTGCGCTTTCAGCGTCGGCTTGTAGTCGGTGCCGGCAAGTTTCTCCTTGTCACTCGGTGGGTTTTTCTTCGCGGTCAGGCCCAGATCGACATCGACCTTGGCGTGGTTGCTCGCGTCCTGACGGCTTTCGATAGTCAGATCACCCGCGACCTTGCCGCTGACATTTTTAGCGTCGATCCGCGCCCCCGAAAGCTGTGCATCAGCGGCACTGTTCAACACCACATGGTCAGCCTTGATCTGACTGTTCTGCTGGGTGCTGGCCTGCAAGTAATCCACGCCCACTTTGGCCCCGGCGTTGAAACCGTGATCGCTGCTGGCCTTCTCATCCTCGGCAGTTGGAGTTTTGCTGCTCAGGTTGCCGCCGGCGTTCAACGCGACATTCCAGTTATTGCGGTGGTCGCTGGACTGCGCCGACTCCTGAACATAGCCGCCCTTCTGCGCGTCGATACTGACGTTCGATGCGCTGACTTGAGTGCCTTGCAGATGAACCGAATCACCGCTCAGCGCGACGCCGTTCTGGCTGTTGAGCTGGCCACCGCTGAGGGTTGTCGAATCCTCATTGACCCGACCGATATTGAAATTTCCGCTCACATTGCCGCCCTGATCGCGGCTCTTCTCGCTGCTGGTTTTGCTGCCGCCACCCTTCAAACCACCGCCAAGGTTGCTGCCGGTGGCCCTGTGCGTGTCGGTGGCGGCTTGCAGACCAAGCTTGCCGTCGGCGTGCAAGTCGATGGCGCCAGCGCTGTCGATCTTCGTGCCTTGCTGCACTTGGTTGCCGCCGCTGCTCAACTGCACCGGACCGTTACCAGTGATGCTCGCGACGTGGGCCTGCGTGTCAGTGCTTTGCTTGCCGGTGTGATCGAGTTGGAAACCGGCGCCGAGATCAACGTTGGTGCCATCGGTCCCCGGCAAGGTGCCGACCGTCAGCGAGCCATTGCCGCGCAAGCTGCTGTCATTGCTGGTCTGCCGGTCATTGGCTTGATTCAGCGCCAGATCACCACCGGTGTTGATGCTCACAGCGCCCTGCCCGCCATCGAAACGGCTGCCTTCGAACTGCGCATCACCGCCGACCTTGATGTTCACGCCCTGGCTGCCGGCATAAGCGCCGACGACGGCGGTGGAACTGTCCTTGCTCGACGCACTGCTGCCACCCGCGCCGCTGCCGGCGACGTTCACGTCTTCACCGGTCTTGGTGTAGACGCGCACGTCGACCTTGGCATCCACCGTGTTAGCGCTGCTGCTATGCGTATTGCTCGCAGCATCGGCAAGCAGTTTGTCTGCACTGATGTTCACTTGGCCGGCGCTGGCGTTGTATTGCGTGCCTTGGTCGTGCAGCGTGCCGGTGGTTTTCACATCGACAGTGCCGCCGTCAAAACGGCTGACCACAGCGTTGCTGCTCTGCTCGGTTTTGCTGGCGCTGCCATGACCCACCGCAACGTCTATCCCGACGTTCGGCTGACCGAGGTTGGCCAGTGAGTCCTTGTCCGGCACCTTGCCGTTGAGCACGTCCTTGACCGCGCCCGCAATTGGCCGGGCGATGTCCTTGTACTCGACGTTGGCGCCGATGTCCGCCGACCAGTTGCTCTCGTTGTGCGTGCTGCTGTCAGTGTTGCTGGCGGCACGGTTGTCGATCTCGTTGGCGACAACATTCAGACCGTTGCCAGCCTTGAGTTGTGCGCCTTCGGTAGCGAGTTTGTCGGCATTGATCGTCAGGCCACCGCTGCTCTGCACGCTGGTCGTTTGCGCAGTGGTTTTGCTGGTCGAATCCTGCGCCGTGCTGTGGGCGAAATCGACGCCGTTGCCGGCACGGTCGAGGCCGCCGGTGTAGTAGAAACCACCGCCGGTGCTGGACGTATCGGAAGAAGTTTTGTGGCTGTCTGCTTCGGCCAGCAACGAGACGTTTTTGCCGCTCAGCGTGGTGTCGCCAGCGGTGGATTTCACTTGCGCGCCTTTGAGCATGACGTCACCGCCCGCCTTCACCTGCACGCTGCCGCCGCTGAGGCTAGCGCCTTGCTGGGTAACATCATTGCGGGTGACGGTTTGCTGTTTGTCTTCGTAGTGAATCCCGGCGCGATACTGCTCCGGCGTTTGCTCTTTGGCGTACGCATCGAAGCCACGTGTGTGCGTGGTGTCGGTGCTGTCGTGAGTGTTCTGCGCAGAATGCACATTGACGTCACCCGCTGCATCGGCGGTCAATGCACCGTCGGCCTTGACGGTGGAACCAGCGACTTCAATGTCCTTGGCGCTCTTGAGCTTGAGGTTGCTGTCAGACACCAGTTCGCTGCGCACAGTGCTGCTGTCTTTGCTGTTCTGCCGCGACTCGTCCTTGCTGATGCCGAAGAACTTGCTGTCCTTGTCATGGTTGTTGCTGTGCGAGGTGTCCTGCACGCCATCGATGATCAGCGAACCCTTGTCGCTGATCACGCTGGCGTCGGTGCCGCCGCGCACCTGGCTGCCGCTGATGCGCACGTCGTCTGCCTTGACGATCAGTTTGCCGCTGGCGTTGACCTTACTGCCCTGATGCTGGGTCTTGCCCTTGTCGGCATCGCCGGTCTTGCCGAAGAAACCACCGCCAACCAAGTCACCGGAGTAACGGTTGTCGCTGCTGCGATGGGTCCGTGTGGCCGTGGTGATTTCCACCTGTTTGCCGGCCAGTTGCACATCGCCGGCGCTGCTCAGCTCGGCGCCTTCGGTGCGCAAAAGTGCGGCGGTTTGCAGGGCGATATTGCCGGCCTTCAGCTGGCTGGTGACGCTGCGCTGCTCTTCGCTGCTGCTGTTCCAGTCGGCTTTCCACAGGTGTTTGCGGTGGTTGCCTTGATCGGTTTGCGTGTGGCTTTCAGTGGCGGCGGTCAGGCGCAGATCGCCGCCGCTTTGCACGTCGAGATTTTTCGCTGCTTCGACTTTGGCGGCTTTCAGTTCGGTGTCTTTGCCGGACGCCAGTTTCGCATCGCGGCTGGCGATAATCTGGCTGCCGTGCTGACGCGTTTCGCTGTCAGTCTGGGTACGATCGTAGGTTTCCCAGGTGATGCCGATGGTGCTGTTGTTCCAGTTTTCGCGCTTTTCCTGCAGCTTGCGGCTTTCGACCGTCGACAGGGTCAGGTTGCGTTTGGCGTCGAGTGTGACATCACGAGCGCTGACGTCAGTGGCGGCCAGTGTCAGGTCCTTGCCGCTGTGCAAAGCGACGTCACCCTGACTGCTGCGAATACCGGCACGGGTCACGTCGAGGCTGTTGGCCAGCGCTTCACCGCTGACACTCAAGTCACCGGCGGAACGAATCTGCACGCCGTCACGCCCGGCCACTTGCACCGCGCCCACCCGCACGCCAGCACCTTCGGCGGTGCTGACAATATTGATGCGCCCGGCCTGCATCGCGCCGAACAGGCTGGCGTCGATGCGCTGATCGGAAGTATTGCCCGATGGATCGACGTTGCTCACCTGACCGCTGGCGTAATCAACCTGATTGCGCCCGGCCGTGAGGTTCAATTGATCGCGCGCAGTGATCGCGCCCTGACTGTCGATACGCGGTGCGATCAGGTTGATCGAGCCCTCGCCGTTGCGCAGGCCGCCATTTTGAATCTGCAACTGACCGCTGGCGTCGCGTGTGCTCAGGCTTTGCAGTTTGCCGTCATTCAATTCCGGGCGACCGACCACGAGATTGGCGTTCGGCGTATTGATGAAACTGCCGCCATTGACGGAGATGCCGTTAGGGTTGGCCAGCACGTAATCGGCAGGCCGGCCGAAGATTTCCTGCGCGCCGTTGATGGCGGACGGATTGCGGCTGATCACTTCATTGAGGATCACGCTCGCCGCCTGGCCTTGCAGTTGCGGGTTGGCCGCCAGTTGCCCGGCCAGTTGCGATTGCCCGGCCTGCAAGGCGTTGTTCAGCACCAGCCCCTGACGGTCGACGTTGTAATCGAGGAACTGGTTGTGCGACAGGCCCGAACCGTTGGGCGCGACGATATTGACGATGGGCACACCGCCCTGGGTCTGCAATTGCGCGGTGCCGCCGGGTCCCGGCGCGACCACGACGCCGCCGGCGAGCGCGCTCGGCAAGTGCACGGCGAAGAACAGGCTGGCAATCGCCCAGCGCAATTTGCCCCGAGGCGAAAGATGAAATGCAAAGGTGTGTGCTGGCATAAAAACGTCTCCATGTGAGTACGGCATCACGTCGCGCGTTTAGTCTTGGCCGTGGCTGACGCGCTCAGATCCGACGGCTGTTTATTCACTGCGTTGCTCAGATTTGCAGGCCCACGCGCATCAGCCAGGTTTCAGGCTCGTGCTGCAGACCGTTCGGGGTGTTGAGGGCGCGCTGGTAATCGACGTCGACTTGCAGATTCTTCCAGCCCAGATTCAGGCCGACACTGGCGCCACTCAGGCGTTGTCCCTGCGCGCCGTGATCGGCCTTGATCCAGCCGTGGTCGAGGCCCACACGCGGGGTGATCTGCAGCGGCCACTCGATGCGCATCGGCAGGCGCAAGGTGTTGCGCCAGATCGCGCCGCTGGCGCCGGAGGCACTGCTGACCCGATAACCGCGCACCGCCGAATCGTCGGTGCCGAGCAACTGTTCGATGGCCGGCAGCGGGTCCGGGCTGTACTGCACATTGAGTTGGCTCTGCCACTGCCACGCCTGCGCGCCGAACTGACCGTTGCGCCATTGGCTGAGGCCGGCGCGGTACTTGCGAAACTGCGCCTTGGGCAGGTTGTTGATCTGCTGCTGAGAATCGTCGTCGGCGCCCAACCAGCGCAGGCCCTGGGCGTAATTGACGTCGAGGTTCCACACCGCGCGGTCGAGCCAGAACAGATTGAGCCCGGCTTCAGCCACGGTCAGGGTCGGGCTTTGAATGCCGAGGCGAACGTCTTGCAGATAGCTGTCGACATCCTTGTGCGCCAGTTGCAGGTTGGCGCTGAGCTGACGGCTCTGGTCGCGCCACAACACGCGGTCGGCGCGCAGGCTGACCTGGTCGGTGATGCCGGTGCTGTGGAAGGTCACGCTCGGCAGTTTGAACGGCGCGCGATATTCGGCATGGCTGGCGAACACGCTGTAGGTCCAGTAGCCGTAGGGGATCGCGTAGTACAGGCTGGCGTTGCGGCTGTAGCGGTCGCCCTGATTCAGGGTGTCGCTGGCGCTGAGGCTCAACAAGTCGTTGAGTTGCAACGGGCTGTCGAGACTGAGGCTGACGGTGTCGCGATCACGTCCGGTGCTGGCGCTGCCGAGGTTGTCGAGACCGGCATTCAGGGCCCAGCGTGAATGCGCGGACGTGCGCGAACGCAGGATGATCCGCGAGGCGCCGGGCTGGCTGCCGGGGGCGATGTCGGCGGTGAGATCGATCGAGCGCAGGCGATTCAGTTGATCGAGGCCCTGCTCCAGATCACGCAGGTTCAACGGCTCGCCGAGCATTCCCGGGAACGCGCCACCCAACGAAACCGGCAGACTTTGATCGGCCAGTTCGATGGACTCGATGTAGCCTTCGTCAACGCGGATATCCAGCGACTGCCCCGCTGCCGGTGCGCTGACCAGATAGGGACGGCTGGCGATATAGCCCTTCTCGACGTAGATCGCGGTGATGGTCGCGAGCAAATGATTGATCTGGCCGACGCCCATGCACGACGCCAGCAACGGTTTGATCCGCGCGTTGAGTGTGTCGCTGTCGATCAACGTGACGCCGCCGATGCGCGTACCGCTCAACGGCCAGCAGCGCTCATCGGGAGTCACGGTTTGCGGCATGGCCGGAGTGACCGGCGCCGGGCCGAACGCGCCACGCTCCAATTGCCGTTTTCTCTGCTCAAGTTGCAACTGTTGCAAATCGCGCTGTTGCTGTTGTTGCTGACGCAGCACTTCCTGACCCGGCGCGACAGGTTCGGCGGCTTCAATCGAGGAGGCACACACACTCAACACAAAGGCCGACAGCAGCGGGCAACGCGTGGAACAACGACGAAAAACAGCGCGAAACGGAAACGGCACGCAACTTCCTTGCGATCATAAAATGGCGTAATGCCATGTCATCAATGATCGTGATAGTCGGAGCCATCCCACACAAAAGCAAGACGCTTCCTACAGCGCTTACATTTCTTAAACAATTGCTTTGCCTGGCTTTATGGTCAGCAGCAAAGCCACAGTGCTGCACGCTATCAGGGTTTCCCCGAGGGCTTGAAACCAGCCCGCGAGCATCAGCCCCGCGCCGATCAGCAGGTAATACAGCAAGCCCAACAACGCCCCGGCGGTGCCCAGTCGATCAGCGTAATTGGCCAGCGCCGACCCGAGTACATTCGGGATCGCCAGGCCAAACGCCAACACCACCAGCAGCATCGGCAGGACGAACGCGACACTGCCCTGCAGCGCCCACACACCCATACCACCGAGTAACGCAATGCCACCCGCGAGGCGAATCAACTGCAACGGGTTGTACCCGGCCGTCAATAAACGCCGATTGAGCCATGCTCCAAAACCTGAGCCCAGCGCGAGGATCACGCCGCTGTAACCGAACACACTGGCGTTCACCCCCAGCCGCTGAAACATGAACGGGGCGAGACTGTAATAACTGAACAACGCCACGTTGAACGAGGCGATCCACAGCGCCGAGCGCCAAATATTCAGATCCCGCAGCATGCGCCCGAGGGTGGCGAGCAGAGCAACCTGCAAGGTTGGCTGTGGCCGGGTTTCCGCCAGGGTGTACCAACTCCACAACCACAGCAGCGTTGCCAGCAACAGCAACGCGCCAAGCACACCGCGATAACCGAAGGCCTGAACCAGACTGGCGCCGCTGAACAAGCCAATCGCCGGACTGGCCGCCAGCGCGATGCCCACCAACGAAAACACCTGGGCCAGTTCGGCGCCCTTGAAGCGGTCGCGTAACACGGTTTGCGTAACCACCGAGCCCACCGCCGCACCGAACGCCGCCAGCATCTGCGCCAACAACAAGCCGTTAAAACTGCTGACCCGCAGGCCTAAAAGCGTGGCAATTGCATAGATGGCCAGGCCCGCCAGCATCGCCGGGCGCCGACCGATGCGATCACACAAACGTCCCCACACCACCACCCCGACGGCAAACGCGAGGAAATACACGGATAACGTCTGCGCCGCTGCTTGCGGGTCGACGTTGAACACACGCCCGATATCACCGAGCGCCGGGCTGTACAGGGTTTGCGCGATCTGCGGAAACATCAGCAACGCAATCGCCAGCCACAGGAAATGTCTGTTGTTCATGCTTCATCACTCCTCGTATAAACCGCCGAGGAGTTTAAGAATCGGTGAGTGACGTATTATCGAAACCCTGCCAACTAATCGCTGAAATCGGACAACCCATGGCCTGGCTCGATGCCCACGCAACCTTTGACGCTGATCGCTTTCAGGCGCCGGTGATCGGCATCGCCTCGACCCTGGGCGATCACGACTCCGGGCTGCACCGTCATCAACGCGGGCAACTGCTGTACACGCGACAGGGCTGCACACGGATTACCCTCGCGCAGCAACTGTGTCTGCTGCCGCCGTCGCGGGCGGCGTGGATTCCGCCGGGTGTCAGCCATCGTGCGGTGATGCAGCAAAGCGTCGACTACCGCTCGATCTATCTGATCCCCGAACTGTGCGCCGAGCTGCCGCAGCAGGTCTGCGTGATTGCAGTCAGCCCGTTGTTGCGTGCGGTGCTGGAACCGATGGCGCTGGCCGATTTCGCCACCGATTGGCAGCAGGGCAAATTCGCCCACCTGCTCGGCCTGTGCCTGAGCGAGATCACTGAAGCGACGCAGCAACCGATGTTGTTGCCGTTACCTCAGGACAAGCGCTTGGCGCCACTGCTGAAAACGCCCCAGCATCTGCCGCCGGAGCTGCAAGTGCTGGAACAGCAGATCGGCGCCAGCAGCCGCACCATCGGGCGAATCTTCCAGCGCGAAACCGGCATGAGTTATCAGCAATGGCGCCAGCAGTGGCGCCTGATGCGCGCGATGGAACTGCTCGCCACCGGACGCAGCTTGAGTTACTGCGCTTTTGAATCGGGTTTTGCCAGCGACAGCGCCTTTATCGCCTTCTTCAAATCCATGACCGGCAGTACACCGGGCCACTGGCTCAAATGAGCAACTGACGATCGGCGGCAGAAATCATTTGCGACTAAATATTACCTGCGTCATATTACAGCCGTAATAACGAACCGTTTACGCAGGTGATCCGCCA
Organism: Pseudomonas sp. AIG; assembly: GCF_977020205.1. Lineage (NCBI taxonomy): Bacteria > Pseudomonadati > Pseudomonadota > Gammaproteobacteria > Pseudomonadales > Pseudomonadaceae > Pseudomonas > Pseudomonas sp. AIG. Next base: position 24,700 of record NZ_CDROCK010000026.1, read on the forward strand.
TGACCAGCATGCCCACCCTCGAACCTGTTGTGGTGAAGACCAAGCCGCCCCTGTTTAAACGTCTGTTGCTTCCCGGCGCTGGTTTGCTCGCGTTGATCTTTGCCGGTGTCTACGCCGTGCACTGGTGGGGCGCCGGGCGTTTTCTCGAAGAGACCGACGATGCCTATATTGGTGGCGATGTCACAGTGATCGGGCCGAAAGTCGCAGGTTACATCGATGAAGTGCTGGTCAGCGACAACCAGCATGTAAAGGCCGGCGATGTGTTGATCCGCCTCGACGCCCGCGACTATCGTGCCAACCTCGCCAAGGCCGAAGGTGCCGTTGCCGCCGAAGAAGCGCTGCTGGCCAACCTCGACGCCACCGAACAACTGCAACAAGCGGTGATCGGCCAGGCCCGCGCCGGCATCGACGCCGCCGGCGCAGAAACCGCGCGTTCGCGCGATGACAACGCACGCTACAAACGCTTGGTGACCACCAATGCTGTGTCCGTGGAAAGCGCACAACGCGCCGACGCCACCTTCAAAACCGCACAAGCGCTGAGCGCCCGCGCCCAGGCCGAACTGCTCGCCGCGCAACGCCAACTGGCGGTGATCGACACGCAGAAACAACAAGCCCGCGCCGCCCTCCAGCAAGCGCGCGCCGAACGCGATCTGGCGCAACTGAACCTTGGCTACACCGAACTGCGCGCGCCGGTTGATGGAGTGATCGGTAACCGCCGCGCACGGGTTGGCGCCTATGCCCAGGCCGGTTCGCAACAATTGTCCGTGGTGCCGGCCAGCGGCTTGTGGGTCGATGCCAACTTCAAGGAAGACCAATTGGCGCGGATGAAACCCGGCCAGCGCGTGAGCATCCGCGCCGACGTGCTGTCCGGTCAGGAATTCCACGGTCGCCTCGACAGCCTCGCCCCCGCGACCGGCTCACAATTCAGCGTGCTGCCGCCGGAAAACGCCACCGGCAACTTCACCAAAATCGTCCAGCGCGTACCGGTGCGCATCCTCCTCGACCCGGCTGACGGCGTGCTCGGGCACTTGCGTCCGGGCCTGTCGGTAACGGCGCAAGTTGACACCCGCGCACAACCGGAAACCAGCGCCGTGGCCGTCGCGCCATGAGCACCGCCCTCGCCGCTCCTGCACAGCCATTCAACGCGGCAGACATGGCGACCGCGACCAAGGTGTTTGCCTTCGCGACGATGTGCATCGGCATGTTCATCGCGTTGCTCGATATCCAGATTGTCTCGGCGTCGCTGCGCGATATTGGCGGCGGACTGTCTGCCGGCACCGACGAAACCGCGTGGGTGCAGACCAGTTACCTGATCGCCGAAATCATCGTGATTCCGCTGTCGGGCTGGCTCTCGCGCGTGTTCTCGACGCGCTGGTTGTTCTGCGCTTCGGCAGTCGGTTTCACCCTCGCCAGCCTGCTCTGCGGCGTGGCCTGGAACATCCAGAGCATGATTGCTTTTCGCGCGCTGCAAGGTTTTCTCGGCGGCTCGATGATCCCGCTGGTGTTCACCACGGCGTTCTTTTTCTTCACCGGCAAACAACGGGTGATCGCCGCCGCGACCATCGGTGCGGTCGCGTCCTTGGCGCCGACAATGGGGCCGGTGATCGGTGGCTGGATCACTGATATTTCCTCGTGGCACTGGTTGTTCTACATCAACCTGGTGCCGGGGATTTTCGTTGCCGTGGCGGTGCCGATGCTGGTGAAGATCGACCAGCCGGAACTGTCCCTGCTCAAAGGCGCGGACTATCTGAGCATGGTGTTTCTCGCGCTGTTTCTCGGCTGTCTGGAATACACCCTCGAAGAAGGCCCGCGCTGGAACTGGTTCAGCGACCAGACCATTCTGACTACCGCGTGGATCAGTGGCTTGGCAGGATTGGCATTCATTGGCCGCACATTGCACGTGGCCAATCCGATCGTCGATCTGCGCGCCTTGAAGGATCGCAATTTCGCCCTCGGTTGCTTCTTTTCGTTCGTCACCGGCATTGGCCTGTTCGCCACGATTTATCTGACGCCGCTGTTCCTCGGCCGCGTACGCGGCTACAGCGCGCTGGACATTGGTCTGGCGGTTTTCTCCACTGGCGTGTTCCAGATCATGGCGATTCCGCTGTATGCCTTTCTGGCCAATCGCGTCGATCTGCGCTGGATCATGATGGTCGGTCTGGGTTTGTTTGCGGTGTCGATGTGGGAGTTCAGCCCGATCACCCACGACTGGGGCGCGGGGCAGTTGATGCTGCCGCAAGCGTTGCGCGGGATTGCCCAGCAACTGGCGGTGCCGCCAGCAGTGACGTTGACCTTGGGAGGGTTGGCGCCGGCACGTTTGAAGCATGCGTCGGGCCTGTTCAATCTGATGCGCAATCTCGGCGGTGCGATTGGCATTGCGGCGTGCGCGACCATTCTCAATGACCGCACCAACCTGCACTTCATGCGGTTGGCCGAGCATCTGAACAGCAGCAATGAAGCGATGAATCAGTGGCTGTCGCAGGTCGGCGGCAACCTGGCGAATCTGGGCCAGAGCGGCGACGTCGGTGTCACCGCCAGCCTGCGCCAGTTGTGGCTGCTGACCTACCGCGAGGCGCAGACACAAACTTACGGCGACACCTTTTTGATGATCGGGGCGTGCTTCGTCATCGCCACCGCGATGGTGCCCTTGATGCGCAAGGTGCAACCACCGGCGGCGCCGAGTGCGGATGGGCATTGATGCCTATTTTTGCAGACATCCACTCCTACAGGGATTTGTGTGTGTTTACTCAGGCTTGTGGGGTTTTGCGGAAACCGACGGCCAGACGGTTCCAGCTGTTGATGGTGCTGATCGCTACGGTCAGGTCGACCATTTCTTTCGGCGTGAACTGCGCCGCGACCACTTCGTAATCTTCATCCGGCGCGTGGGTCAGGCTCAGTTGCGTCAGCGATTCAGTCCACAGCAACGCAGCGCGTTCACGGTCGCTGAAGAACGGCGCTTCACGCCAGGCAGTCACCGCGAACAAACGACGTGGGGTTTCACCGCCCTTGATCGCATCGGTGGTGTGCATGTCGATGCAGAACGCGCAGCCGTTGATCTGCGAAGCACGCAGTTTGACCAGTTCGATCAAGGTCTTTTCCAGCGGCAGTTTGGAAACGGCGGTTTCCAGGGCGATCATCGCTTTCAGGGCGTCTGGGGAGGCGGTGTAAAAATCGGTACGAGGTTTCATGGTGGCTTCGGGCAGCAAGTGAATGTGTGGCTACGTTAGTCCTCGTACCGGGTTCGGCAAATAGCCAATATTCGGGAAGATCAGGAGGCCACTTCGGTTTTCTCGGCTGACCGCTCGTCAGCCGATCGGCACCAAGGCTTCTGCGCGTCAGACCAATATCAGGTACAGGCCCTTTCTGGAGACGGATCATGATCACGCGCAAACTTACTTCGTTATTGCTCGCAGGACTGCTGGCTACCGCATCGGCCGCCAGCTTCGCCGCCAACGACGGCGCTGACGCCACCGGCACCAAATCCGGCGGTGCGACCAGCACGACCATGCCACCGGACAACACGCCGGGCGCACCTTCCGGTGGTAGCGGTTCCTCGGGCACGGGTTCCGGGACTGGCACTAATGGTGGGGCTAGCGGTTCGGGCTCGGGGGCTGGCGGCGGCACCGGTTCGGCCGGTGGCGGGACGGGGGGTGCGGGCGGTGGCACTGGCGGCTGAACGAACAAGAGCCACCCGTGGTGAAGACCCTTGATTGTTTGGGTATTCACATAACCTTGGCCTGATGAAAATCCCTGTGGGAGCGAGCTTGCTCGCGAAGGCGGTAGATCAGCCAACATTTTCATCGCCTGACACTGCGCTTTCGCGAGCAAGCTCGCTCCCACAGGGGTTGTGTCAGCGTTTGGGTTAGCGGTCGGAGCGCATCAACTCGGCCAGGCCGCTGTCCAGCGACAACACCGCCGCGCGATTGCGCCCGGCATTTTTTGCCTGATACAGCGCCGCATCCGCGCGCTGGATAAACACTTCCGGGCTGTCATTGCCACTCGGGATAAACGAATAACAGCCCAGACTCACCGTCAGATACCCGGTCGGCGAGCCGCTGTGGATGATGTGTTTGTCGATCACACTACGACGAATCTGCCCGGCAATCGCCAGCGCGCCATTGATGTCGGTGTCCGGCAGCAGCACCGCAAATTCCTCACCGCCGTAGCGTACCGCCAGATCAGACTTGCGCTGACAGCACGTCCTCAACACCTGAGCAACCTGGGTCAGACAATGGTCGCCGGCGACGTGACCATAGGCATCGTTGTAACGCTTGAAGAAATCGATATCGAGCATGATCAGGCTGACCGGGCTGACCTGCCGCGCGCCACGGGCGAATTCGATCTCCAGCGAACGCTCGAACAAGCGTCGGTTGGCCAACCCGGTCAGGCTGTCGTGGGTCGCAATCTGCTCCAGTGCACGCTGGGCCTTGCGCAGATTTTTTTCGATGCGTTCGCCGTCGCGCACCTGATGAATGAACACCCAGCCAAACAGACCGACGCCGAGAATCACCAGCGCCACAATCACACTCGACTGGAACGCGCGCTCGTGCCAGCCCTTGAGAATCGTGTCGCGCGACGTCGCCGCCGAGACCACCAACGGGTATGCCGACAAGCGTCGATAACCGTACAAACGCACCACGCCATCGACCACCGAATTGATCATCGCAGTGCCGGCCGCCGCCTCGGGCAGCAACGTGCGATAAATCCGCCCTTGCGCCAGCGACGTGCCGATCAGGTTTTCATCAAACGGCCGACGGGCGAGCAACGTGCCGTCGCTCAAACCGAGAAACATGATGCCTTGGTCATCGAGGCTGAAGCTTTCAAAAAACCGGTCGAAGTACGACATCTTGATCCCGGCCAGCAGCACACCCTGAAAATTACCGGCGTGATCATTGATGCGTTTGGAGATCGGGATGATCCACTCGCCGTTCTCGCGACTGCGAATCGCCGGGCCGATGTGCGCCAGCGTCGAGGCGTTCTGCTGGTGAAACTTGAAGTACTCGCGGTCCGCCACGCCATTGCCACGCGGCAGATCGGCGAACGAGGTAATCACCCACTGGCCCTGCGCATCGAAGAGAAACATGCCGTGCAACTGATCGAGTTGCTGCACCCGCCGGGCAAAGGTTCTCTGCAAGCGCGGCTTTTGCGCAGTGCCGTAGCCGTCGTCCTGAATCCAGTCGACCAGGCTGGTCATCACCAGATCGGCGGCGAGAAAGGTGTCCTCGGCCTGCTGCGCCATGGCCCGGGTCAGGTTGCTCGACGCCACTTTCGCCACCGCCAGATCCTGGCGCCGCGACTGCTCCAGTTGCAGGTACAGCAAACCGGACAGGCACAACCCCACCGCAACGATAAACAGCGCTGCCGCTTTGCGCAGCGGCAGGCGTTTAAGGGTGCCTCCGGGGGCCTGATGCGGATCGTGAATGGGGATAGGCAAAAGCAAGTCCTGGGCAGGTACGGCAAGGGCGCCAGCGGGGAAACCCTTATGTTTGTGAGCGTAGCCCACCGGAATCTACGGGGCAAACGCCCCGGTCCCGCCCAGTTATATCGGCGCGCAACGAGATTGGATGATCGCTGTTCGCCGATTTATTTTCGATTGCCTCTTTAGGGTTAGTCCGTTGTGAAGGGCCAGTCGCCGCATCGCACTGTGCAAGTGGGCCCGCGCACTTTGCGCATCGCCCTCGCGCATCTGCTCATAGGCCCGTTGCGCAATGGCGTGGGGCACCGGTTTCAGCTCGCGTTGCGTGGCCATCGCCAGCAGTTGCACGTGGGCGGCGCGCTCCAGGTAATAGAGGTCGTCCCAGGCTTCGGCGATGGTCGGCGCGGCAACGATCACGCCGTGGTTTTTCAGGAACAGAATGTCGGCGTCGCCCATGACCCCGGCGATGCGGTCGCCCTCGGATTCGTCCAGCGCCAGGCCGTTGTAGTCCTCGTCCACCGCCGTGCGCCCGTAGAACTTCAGCGCGGTCTGCCCCAGCCACAACAGCGGCGGCCCTTGCAGCAGACACAGCGCCGTAGCGTGAGGCATGTGGGTGTGGAAGGCGACTTTCACTCGCGGCAGTTGTTTATGCAGACGCGCATGAATGTAAAACGCCGTGGCTTCCGGCTGGCCTTCGCCTTCAACCACATTGCCGTCGAAGTCGCAGACCAGCAGATTCTGCGCGGTCACTTCGGCAAACGCATAGCCGTAGGGATTGACCAGAAACAGATTGTCATGCCCCGGCAGCATCGCCGAAAAGTGATTGCAGATGCCCTCCTCCAACCCATGCAGCGCGGCCAGTTGAAAACACGCTGCGAGTTCGTTGCGAGCGGTGATGATCGCGTCCGTGTCGAGGTTCAGCGCTGTCGGGCGTGAGGCCCGCGCACTGGCAGTCAGGGTGTGAGCCATGACGACTCTCCGTGATTACCAACCGAGGGATTTGAACAGCGGCAGCACTTGATCAAGGCTGCTGAGGATCGCGTCAGGGCGATAGTCCGCCAGCAACTGGCGACCGGTGCCGCGATCGATCCACACGCAGCGAAAGCCCATGTCCCGCGCCGCCGTGTGGTCGAGCATCGGGCTGGCGCAGATGTGCACCACCTCTGCGCGGCTGACGCCCAACTGCTCATGAGCGTAGTCGAACAGGCGCGGCGCCGGTTTGTAGGCGCCGGCCTGTTGTGCGGTGATCACCCGGTCAATGTAGCCGGCGAGTTGCGCGACGTTGCCGGCAATGATCTCGTCGTCGGTGTTGGAGACGATGCACAGTTTGAAACCCATGGTTTTCAATTCACGCAGGGTCTCGACCACCTCGGCAAACGGCGGCATTTTCGGGATGGCGGCGGCCAGACGCTGGCTGTCGTCGGGCAGGCTGGGCAAGCCCAATTCTTCCAGGGCCATTTGCAGGCCGAGGGTGCTCAGCTCTCGGAAAGAGCGGTGTGGCGGCGTTTGTTCGAGGCGATGTTCATGGCGATCATAGACTTCGATCAGGTGCCCGACGTCGACCTGATGCTCGCCCTTCTCGCTGAGGATTTCGCCGACCACCGCTTTGAGGCCTTCGTCCCATTGAATCAACGTGCCGTAGCAATCGAAGGTCAGCCACTGCGGGCGTGGTGTGTGAGTCAGTGTCATTGGTTGAATCCTCCGTGGTGAGGACTTCAGCTTATGAGCGCCCGGTGATAGTGTGAAATTAAATAAATAGCCAATCGTCAGTTGAAAAACCACTATCGAGAGCACCGCCATGCTGGATCTGGAACTGCTGAAAACCTTTGTCTGCGTGGTCGACGAAGGCAGCTTCACCCGCGCCGCCGATCGCGTGCATCGCACCCAGTCGACGGTCAGCCAGCAGGTGCGCAAACTCGAAGAGCTGGTCGGCCACGCCCTGCTGCTGCGCGACCGAACCGGATTGAATGTCGCCGTCACCGAACACGGCGAACTGCTGATCCACTACGCACGGCGTTTACTGGCGCTGTCCGCCGAAGCCACCGAAGCCCTGGCCAGCGACCTCGACCTGGAAATCCTGCGTATCGGCATGCCAGAAGACTTCGACGCGCGGCGCATGGCACTGATCCTCGCCGGCTTCACCCGCAGCCATCCGCAAGCGCGGCTGGAAACCCTCAGCGGCATGAGCCTCGACCTGCGCCAGCATCTGGATGCCGGCGACATCGACATCGCCCTGATCAAACGCGAACCCGACAGCGGCCCGGCGTGGGCGACCTGGCCGGAGCGACTGGTGTGGGTCAAAGGTGCGGAGTTTGATTCGTCCACTGGCGTGCTCCCGCTGGCGCTGTTTCCGCAGGGTTGCCTGTATCGGCAGCGGGCCATTCGTTTGCTCGATGTTGCCCAGCGCCCTTGGCGGGTGGCGTTCGGCAGCCACAGCCTGACCGGGATTCAAGCGGCAGTGGCGTCGGGGTTGGGGGTGTCCGTGCTGCCGGTGTCGGCGGTGTTGCCTGAGCATCAGGTGTGTACGGATTTGCCGGAACTGGCGCCGACGGAATTGGCGTTGGTTAGCCGTGATGGGGTTTTGAGCGGGTTGCAGCGCGGTCTGGTGGAGTTTTTGCGTGGGGAGTTGGGGGTGGATGCGGGGGGATTTGCCTGAAATACCCCCGCCTCTGCTATCAAGGTTTGTTGATCTCCCGCAGCAGGTCCGCGACGGGGATGTTCATGGTGTTTGAGTAGTACGGTTTGTAGCCGTAGGCGGTGACGACGACTTTGCAGGGGATTTGTTGTTTGTTGGCGAGGAGTTGGTTCAGTTCTGCCGCTGACAGATCTCTCTCCGTACTTCGGTCGCTGGAGGTTTCAGTGATAAATGTACGGGTCGAAAAGGAGAATTTGGAGCTGCCGCTTTCGCGTATATCAGAATCCACCAGCCCCACTGCAGAAAACTGAATAGCTTTGCCAACCGAAAAATCGTGGTCATCCGCTAACGCGCACCTCAATGTCCCCGAAGCCATCCCTTGCCTTTCGCCTCGGCCAAACAGGTTCAAAACATCCACATCGGATTGATATTTGATGACATATAAAAGGGAACTCGACCTATCTACGGACACATAACTTAAATTTGCCGGAGGCTGTAAATGGTCCTTTGCACATCCCGAACAGACAGCCAGAACCACACAAAGGAAAAACCTGTACATCACGGAAACTCCTTCATGATTGAATCAAATAGCAAGTCACTTGCAGACTTACCATCAGCGATTGGGGCGTTTAGCAATCCCAGTGCGTTGGCATGATTGGTGTCGACATTTACGTTAAGTGACGGTCCGCAGGAGATAATCCATTTTTCCCCGAAGTCCGCGACCCCGTCTGATGGGTCTCTCCTGGAAGGTGTTGCCTTGATATTGATCCAATCAACCGAAACTGGCGCGGGACGTTCGCGATAAATGTCTGAGCCCAGCCACACCAAAGCCCCTTCACCCACAGGATCCAGAGTGATCAGCATCTGAACCCTGTAACCCCAATCCGACATTATTTTGGACAGGTGCGCACCATTCCAGCCGCCGAGGCTATGGCCGACGATATAGACGGGACAGCTTTTATACGGAATAAGGCTTAGCACGTGCCGTTGAATGTCCTGCTTTCCTCTGACTTCGTTGTAACCCAACCATTCCGATTTATATTTCCCTTCTCCCTTTAGTGTCTCGGTGCGCCTATCAAATGCGAGTCGGGCATCCTGGATGTTTTCATAAGGCCCCGAAAAATAATAACTCTCCTTATCTCCCGCACCTCCGATAAAAACCACAATCGCCTTGGTACTCTCCACCGGTACCGGCTTGTCACTGACATCCTTCTTGTCCGTCAGCGCATGTTCCTTGTGCAGCCTGTAATTGTTGCCCTTCGCGCACGTTACCGTTTCAGCAGTCATGCCTCACTCCTCCAAAAACAACTTGATGGTTTCAGGCAGGTGCGAGCTGACTTGGTGAGTAAATCCGTTCGCGTCAGACACCCCATGTTCCAGACGCCCGTCAGCGCGCTGAATAACGTAAGGATGATCAGGCATTGGCTCACCGGTCACGTCATTGATCAGTTTCAACCTGTCAGTGAAATGCACCGGCATCGGCAGCAAACCACTGAAGGGAGCCGACGTCACCGTGTCACCGATGATGACCGTGCCTGAACCGCCGATGACGACGTTGCCGTGCCCACCGGTGCTGTCCAGTGTCGCGGCGTTCAAACCGTTGATGAACACCGTCGACGCAACAGCGCCGGTAATCGGGCTACCGCAGGCGGATTTGTCAGTCATCCGCGCAGCCGCCAAGCCGTCGAAATTCACATTCGGGGAGCCACTACAATGGGATTGGTGCCATGTCCCGGCAATGGGCAGGCGGTTGGATCGGTGACGCGGGCGGCGGGTTTTCCGCTCATGAACAGCTCCTTGCAATGTAACGTGGTCATCCTTTCGGGAGCGCAAGCATGCGGGAGTTCGCCGGGTACTTCAAACCTTCAGACCAAAAAAGGCGCCCGATCGGGCGCCTTTCCTGTTCATGGAAACTGCTCGTATCAGCGCGACGGCGGCACCCGAATATCCCCCGCCCGACACTGGGTTTTCACGCCCTTGCCACACGCACCGAACTGCAGATCCTTGCCCATGCACACGCGCACTTCCGACAGTTCCGGGCCGCTGCAAATGACCGCGATACCATCGGCCGGAATCCCCGGGTTGGCCTTGCGGAACAGGTCGGCGATTTCCTGGGCTTCGAAGTAATACGAGGAGCTGAACGGTTGCAGCTCATCGGGGATTTTCACCGCTGCCACGGCTTTGTCCGCTTCATCGAGATAGCCCATCGCGCCGAGGCCGCTGCAGGTGCCGTGCTTGGACCATTCGTGGTCGAGCAGTTTCTTGGTCGGGAACAGCGTCAGACCTTTGCTGGTTTGCGCCGCGTTCAGCGTGGTCAGCGGCGGGCAGGATTCCGGCCAGCCGCCCTTGGCGTATTGCGGCCACAAGCCGTGTAGCACGAAGCCATAGCCCTTGCCGGAACACTGCACATCATCTTTGTGGGTCAGGCAGAACGTCGGCGACCAGGACAGCGTCAGCAGGTAGTAATCGAACACCCCCGCCACCGATTCCACCTGGGCCTTGCTCGACTGCGATTGCCGCGCCGAACTCAAACCGATGCTACCGGCCGTCAGCGCAATCACTGCCAAAATTGTAAACAGCTTTTTCATCTACCCGCTCCTTGGGACGCCTGCGTCCGTGGTTTTCGATCCCGGCCAGACTTGGCCAGCGCTGATTTCGCCATGTTTGTGTTGCAAGCGCATGACGCAAGGCAACGCCGTACCCCGTTGAAAGGTCTACGATTAACAGGCAGACATCAAATCAAGGGATCCGAAATGAGTAAAGCAGACGAACTCGCCGCCAAACTCAAGCAAACCCGACACATCCACGCGGATGCCGCGCTGGAGATCGATTGCTGGCCGGCGCAGGTGTACGACTTGTACCACCGCATTGAGGCGTGGCTGCAGCCGGTGACCGAAGTCGGGTTGAAGATTCGGCGCAATCCGACCCACGTTTGCGAAAGCTCGCCAGATGGTGAGCCCCATGATTACGCCATCGACCAACTGGTGATCGAAGCCAATCATCAAACCCTGACATTCGATCCCATTGCGCGGTTTACCGAGGATGGCGCCGGGCGGGTGCAGATCATCCCGTCAGCCACCGACACCTATCTGCTGCGTACCGTGGATGAACACGGTGAAAGCCATTGGTGGGTGCAGTCGATTGAAACAGGCCAGCAACTGGATGCCATCGCGCTGACCGAAAACAATCTGTTGCTGGCGGTGCAGGAAGGCCTCGGCCTCTAGCCCCGATTACTGCCGCCGCGCCGAGCAAAACTCGACGATCACCTGCGATAGCGCATCGATCATCTGCGGCTCAGCATGAGGCGCGACAAACAAGCGGAACTGCGCATCCGGTAACACCGGCAAGCCCTGTTCCGCGCCGAGCGCCGTCAACCCCTGCCCCAACTGACTCGCCGGCATCGGCGCCACGGCAAATCCGGACAATGCCGCCGCGCGCAACCCGGCGGTGCTCGAACACAGCATGGCGGTACGCTGGGGGATACCGGCCTGAGCCAGGCGCGTCAGCGCCACCTCACGATACGGACACGGCTCTGGAAACAGCGCCAGCGGCAAAGGCGTCGGTAGTTGCGTCACCGGTTGTGCAGCCCACGCCCACACCAGCGGTTCCTGCCAGAGCAATCGCCCCGACTCGCCGGTTTCGCACAGCGAGCCGATGACCATCTCCAGATCGCCCTGTTGCATCTGGCCCAGCAACGTCCCGGGAATGTTCACCTGCACATCGATCTGCATACCCGGATGCTGCGCCGCGCAATCCTGCAACGCACGCAACAACCGCGCCTCGATAAAATCCTCGGACACGCCAATCCGCACCCGCCCCTGAAACGGCGTACGCGTGAGTTGCGCCCAGGCATCGCGGTTCAACGCCAGAATCGTTCGCGCATAGGCGATCAGGCGTTCGCCGTCGGCGGTGAGTTGCTGAGAACGGGTGGTGCGCTTGAGCAGCGGCTTGCCGACTTGTTCTTCGAGTCGGCGCAGATGACCGCTGACCGCCGACTGCGTCAGATGCAGTTTTTCCGCGGCACGGCTGAAGCCTTCCTCATCGACAACGGTGACAAAGGTCTTGAGCAACAGGGCGTCAAACATAGTGATATTCGTGATCAGTGGCTGGTTTATTCACGATTTATAGTTTGAAGCGCGCTATGTTGCAATGCCTCGCACTCTCCAACCGACTGCCGAGGCTTACCGTGACCACCCTTCTGCACATTGAATGCTCACCGCGCAAACAACGCTCCGCCTCACTGCAAGTGGCGCGCAGCTTTATCGATCGCTATCTGCAGCATCATCCGCAGACCCACGTCGAAACCCTCGACCTGTGGGGCACGCCGCTGCCGGAATTTGGCGAGGACGCGATGAACGCCAAGTACGCCGGCCTCAGTGGTACGCCGCTGACGCCCGCCCAGCAATCGGCGTGGGATGAACTCAAGCACCTCGCCGCCTACCTGCAGCGTGCCGACCTGATTGTGCTGTCGGTGCCGCTGTGGAATTTCAGCATTCCCTACAAGCTCAAACACTTCATCGACCTGGTGTCGCAGAAAGACATTCTCTTCAGTTTCGATCCGCAGCATGGTCTGCAAGGTTTGCTGAAAAACAAAACTGCTGTGGGCGCTTATGCCTGCGGAATGGATTTTTCGGCGCAATCGGCCACGCCCGCCGAGCACTTCGATTTTCAGAAACCTTATGTGGCCGCGTGGCTCGAGTTTATCGGCATCAGCGATGTGCATGAGTTACGCGTCGAGAAAACCATTCTCGGCGAAGACGTCGATCGGCAGTCGCGGCTTGCTGCGTCACAACGGGCGCGGGATCTGGCCGATCAGCTCGCCTGCTGAAGCGGCCAAAACAGTCATCCGCCGATCAGCGACCCGTTCTGATGACACTCACTAAAGGCTTTTACTAAACTGGGCCACCTTCCCTTTCAGAAGTTCCCAGCTCAATGACAATTCTAAAAAACACGATGACGCTCTGCGGTGCGCTGACATTGGCCACCGCCGTTCAGGCTCAAGAACCCCCTGCGTACCTCGACAGCATCCAGCAACAAGGCCAGCTGCGCGTGTGCACCACCGGCGACTACAAGCCCTACACCTTCAAACGCCCCGACGGCGATTTCGAAGGCATCGACATCGCCATGGCCCGCTCGCTGGCCGACAGCCTCGGGGTCAAAGTCGAATGGGTGCAAACCACCTGGAAAACCCTGATGCCGGACATGCAGGCCGGCAAGTGCGACATCGGCATGGGCGGCATTTCGGTGACCCTCGAAAGGCAGAAAAAAGCCTACTTCAGCAACACCCTCGACACCGACGGCAAGATCCCGCTGGTGCGCTGCGCCGAGGTCAGCAAGTACCAGACAATCGAGCAGATCAACCAGCCCAACGTGCGTCTGGTCGAACCCGCCGGCGGTACCAACGAAGCCTTCGTCCACGCCTTCCTGCCCAAAGCGCAACTGGCGCTGCACGACAACGTGACGATCTTCCAGCAACTGCTCGACAACCAGGCCGACGTGATGATCACCGACGCCTCGGAAGCGCTGTATCAGCAGAAACTCAAACCGGGCCTGTGCGCGGTGAATCCGCATCAGTACATGCAATATGGCGAGAAGGCTTATCTGCTGCCGCGCGATGACATCAGCTGGAAACTGTATGTCGATCAGTGGCTGCACTTGAGCAAAGTCACCGGCAAGTATCAGCAAACCCTGAGCGAGTGGATTGCCGTACCGGCCGCGCAGTAATCTTCAATCGTCATGCAACATGCCGGAACTGTATTGATTGAGACTGCTGCCGATACTGTTGCCGCCGAACTTCAACGTATTGGCGTTGCGTCCCTCCGGCGACTGACAGTCGCTGGAGAAACAACGGGTGGTGGTCAAACCACCCGCGCCGGAACAGGCACTCAACACCGATACTGCAGCAGCAATCAACAGCACTTTTACGACATTAAGGCGCATGGCACGATTCCCCTCGGGATGAACAGAGACGATCTTGTCTCAGCAGACTAGGCCTGCTTGGCACGCGGCAAGATGAAACTTTGCTGATCGACAGCGCGCGTTCAGAATCGACTAACCACCAGACAAGAACCGCCACGTGCAATCGGATCAGCGCAATTCAACGCCAGGAGGCCCAAGCTTGAGACGAGAACTGAGCCACGCCGATCTATACAAAATCCGCGCAGCCCTCTCCGATATTTTCGTCGACACCGGCGTCGATTACCCCTACATCGCCCGGCAAATCGAAGGCTATGATCCGGAACAGGTTAAAGACATTCTGTATGCCGAAGTTGCCGTCATCTGCGCCTGGAACCTGGAATGTGTACTCCCGCCGATCTGGACAGGTTTCGAACCCGATGCGTTGAACAGGGACATCGAGCAAATGCTGCTCGCAAACACGAACAGCTGGATTCGGCGGCAACTGCATAAGCTGCACACCGCGTGGTTGCGATTCAGCTATCGGGAAGTCTGGGCAGAGATTACCGCTCACTGCAAAGGCTGGAATTAATACAGCCCTGCGTGGCAATGGCACATCAACGACATACAACGCGTTGAAACTGAAAAGATGATTGCCTCTCTGCCCGTTCAGTCCTTTCCCGGTTTAGGAATCGCAATCCGGCTCCCAGTCTTGACCTCGCGCAACGCCAGGCTGGACTGAATGGAGGCAATCCCCACCTGACGCCTCAGCACCTGCTCGATAAAGTCGCTGTAGCTATCAAGATCCTCCGCCAATACCTGCAACACATAATCGGCATCACCGGTGATCTTGTGGCAGGCCACTACCTGCGGCAATTGCGCAATCACCGCCTCGAAAGCGTCCGGCGCGTGGTCGGCATGGGTGGAAAAACGAATGTGCACGAACGCCATGATATCCAGCCCGAGCATTCGCCGATCGAGGTTGGCCTGATAGCCCTTGATGACCCCGGCCTCCTCCATGCGCTTGCGCCGCCGCCAGCACGGCGTAAGGCTCAACGACAGCCGCTCACTGAGTTCAGCGTTGGAAATACTCGCGTCTTCCTGCAACAACTCAAGAATCGCCAGGTCGGTCTCGTCGAGGCTGATGCGTTTGGATATTTTTTTCTGCATGACGCCAGTCCTGAGTAAAAACGCCCGATTAATCCACCAAACCACGAACACAAAGCAAAGAAAGCGCAGCCCAGCCGGAACAGAATATTTGCACTGGCTAACAATAACGGATGCGCAGAATGTTTACAGTTTTCAGTGATTCCCACCGTTTGCACCACGGCACCGAATTGAAAGACGGCGTGCTCAAACCGTCGTTCGAACAACCGAGTCGGGCCGACACCGTGCATAACCGCGTGAAACAGGTCGGCCTCGGGCGGATCGTTGAACCGCGCGCGTTTGATCGCTCGTGTTACGTCAACGCGCACAGCGAGCGCTACGTCAGTTTTCTCGAAACTGCCTGGAGCGAATGGTGCGCAACCGGTCGCACCCACGACGCCTTGCCACTGGTGTGGCCAGTGCGCGATCTGGCCGGCGATCAAGTGCCAACGTTCATCGACGGCAAGCTCGGCTTCTATGCCATGGACGCCGGTTCGCCCATCACCGCGACGACCTGGCAAGCGGTAAAAACCAGCGCCGACATCGCCCTCACCGGCCTGGCCCTGATCGATGAAGGCCACGACAGCGCCTTCGCCCTGTGCCGCCCGCCCGGCCATCACGCCGCGCGCGAATACATGGGCGGTTATTGCTACCTCAACAACGCCGCCATTGCCGCGCAACAAGCCATCACCCAAGGCGCCAAACGTGTCGCGGTGCTCGACGTCGACTTCCATCACGGCAACGGCACGCAGAACATTTTTTACCAGCGCAGCGACGTCCTGTTCGTCTCGTTGCACGGTGAACCGGCGGTGTCCTATCCGTACTTCTCGGGCTACAGCCACGAAGTCGGCGCGGGTGTCGGCGAGGGTTACAACCTCAACTATCCCCTGCCGAAAAACACCACCTGGGAGAGCTACCGTAACGCCCTGCTCCACGCCTGCAAAAAGCTCCAGCAGTTCGCGCCTGAAGTGCTGGTGATTTCCCTCGGTGTCGACACGTTCAAGGACGATCCCATCAGCCATTTCCTGCTGGAAAGCGATGACTTCATTGGCATCGGCGAACTGATCGCCAGCGTCGGCTGCCCGACCCTGTTCGTCATGGAGGGCGGCTACATGGTCGATGAAATCGGCATCAATGCCGTCAACGTGCTGCACGGTTTCGAGAGCAAACGCAGCTAAGCCACCCGCCGCTCTACAACCTTTCAATGACTGGATCGGAGAACAAGAACATGACGCTTTTTATTGATGTCGATGATGCTGCACGCCTGTTCACCCAAGTCGGTATCCGCCGCGCCCTTCGCGAAATGGCCGGCTACATCGAAGCGGACTACGCACGCTGGGCGCAGTTTGATAAATCGCCGCGCACGGCCAACCACTCGGCAGACGGCGTGATCGAGTTGATGCCCACCGACGACGGCCAGCAGTACTCGTTCAAATACGTCAACGGCCACCCGAACAACGGTCAGCAGAATTTGCTCACGGTCATGGCTTTCGGTCTGCTGGCCGATGTGCAGAGTGGCTATCCGACCCTGCTCAGCGAACTGACCTTGACCACCGCCGTGCGCACCGCAGCAACCTCGGCGCTGGTCGCGCAATCGCTGGCTCGCCCGGGTGCGACCTCGATGGCCCTGATCGGCAACGGTGCGCAGAGTGAATTCCAGGCGCTGGCCTTTCATGAAATGTTGGGCATCAACGAAATCCGCATCTTTGATATCGATCGCGACGCGTCTCTCAAGTTGAAGCACAACCTCGCGGCGTTCCCGGACATCGACGTGATTCTGGCCAGCTCGGTGAAGGACGCGGTCAAGGGCGCGGACATCGTCACCACGGTCACCGCCGACAAAGCCTACGCAACCATTCTGACGCCCGAGATGATCGAGCCCGGCATGCACATCAACGCGGTCGGCGGTGACTGCCCGGGTAAAACCGAACTGCACGCCGACATCCTGCGCAACGCTCGGGTCATCGTCGAGTTCGAGCCGCAAACGCGCATCGAGGGCGACATTCAGCAACTGGAAGCCGACTCCCCGGTGATCGAGTTTTTCCGCATTGTGCAGGGCGAAGTGGCCGGACGCGAAAACGACACGCAGGTAACGGTGTTCGATTCGGTGGGTTTTGCTCTGGAAGACTTTTCCTCACTGCGCTACCTGAAGGACCTGGCGCAGGCACAGCAAATCGGCCAGCGCATCCACCTGGTGCCGACGCCGGCCAATATCAAAAACCTCTTCCAACTGCTCGATCCGCAACCGGCCAAAGCCTCGCGTCTGCGCACCGTCAGTTGATCGCAATCGCCGCCCCCACCACAGGGGGCGATTCACCTTGTGATTAGCCGCTGCACCTCTAACAAGAACGCTCGACACCTACTTTCTGCCAAAACTCAAAAACATAAAATCAAGAGGTTTTGCAATGAAATCGACCCCTTCCGGGCTGCCTGAACAGCCCGCGCTGCAGCGCACGCTCAGCAATCGTCACATCCAGTTAATGGCCATGGGCGGCGCCATCGGCACCGGCCTGTTCATGGGCTCCGGAAAGATCATCGCGCTCTCCGGGACGTCGATCATCCTCATCTACATGATCATCGGTCTGTTCGTGTTTTTCGTCATGCGCGCCATGGGCGAAATGCTCCTGTCCAACCTCAACTTCAAAACCTTCGCCGACTTCGCCGGCGCCTACCTCGGCCCGCGCGCGGCATTCTTCCTCGGCTGGTCGTACTGGCTGAGCTGGAGCGTCGCGGTGATCGGCGACGCCGTCGTGGTCGGCGGATTCTTCCAGTACTGGTTCCCCGACGTCCCGGCGTGGATACCCGCCGTCGGCATGCTGGCGACCCTGTTCGCGCTAAACGTACTGACCGTCAGGCTGTTCGGTGAAGTGGAATTCTGGTTCGCGATCATCAAGATCATTGCCGTCGTGACCCTGATCGGCGTCAGCACCGTACTGATCGCCAGCTCCTTCGTCTCGCCCAGCGGTGTCACCGCATCCCTGAGTCACCTGGTGGACAAACAGGCAGCGTTCCCCAACGGCTTGTTCGGCTTCTTCGCCGGATTTCAAATGGCGATCTTCTCCTTCGCCGGCACCGAACTGATCGGCACCGCCGCCGCCGAAACCCGCTCGCCGGAGAAAACCCTGCCCAAAGCGATCAACTCGATTCCGCTGCGGATCATTCTGTTCTACGTCCTGGCACTGACCTGCATTATTGCCGTGACCTCGTGGCAACAGGTTTCTCCAGTCAAGAGCCCGTTTGTCGAACTGTTCCTCGTCGCCGGATTTCCCGCAGCGGCCGGCATCGTCAACTTCGTGGTCCTGACCTCGGCGGCCTCCTCGGCCAACAGCGGCGTGTTCTCATCGAGCCGCATGCTGTTCGGCCTGGCCAATCAAGACAACGCCCCCGGCCTATTCCGCCGACTGTCGAGCAACAGCGTGCCCCTACTGAGCCTGGCGTTCACCACGTTGTTGATGCTGGTCGGCGTGCTGGTGCTGTTCATCGTGCCGGAAGTCATGACCGCGTTCACCATCGTCTCCACCGTGTCGGCGATTCTGGTGATCTTCACCTGGTCGACCATCCTCGCGTCTTACATCGCCTACCGGAAAAAACGTCCGGATCTGCATGCGAAGTCGGCTTACAAGATGCCCGGCGGCGTGCCGATGGCGTGGTTCTCGTTGGCGTTTTTGGGGTTTGTGCTGGGGTTGCTGGCGTTGCGGCCTGATACGCGGATTGCGCTGATGGTGATGCCGGGGTGGTTTGTCTGGTTGGGGATTGCTTATCAGTTGACGCGGTTGAGGAAGCCGAAATCTGCGGTTGAGTCGGCGGGGCAGTTTGGATAGAGCTGCAAGCGAAAGCCGTCACCTGGAAGTGACGGCTTTTTTGTTATCAGTGAACGAGCATTTCATCTGCCCATGGCGGGACAGGCTTTACGCCTTCACCTCAACGTTATCCAACGCCTGATTCACCGCCAATTCACCCAACATCACCACCTGCGCAATGCCCAGCGCGGTTTTGCGGTGCGAGGGGTCGAGCACTGCGGCGAAGTTGTTGAGCATTTCCGAGGCGGAACTCAGCGTTTCACTGGCATTGGCCAATAGGGATTCCGAGTCGTACTTTGGGTTGGCGAGGTACATGCGCTCGGGCTCGTTGACGCTGGCCATGATGTGGCCGGCGGGAAGGAGGTAGTGATCGAGCGCGCGTTCGGCGGCTTCGTGGAGTTTTTTGGGGTTGAGGGATTCGTAGGGGGATGCGGGATCGGTTTCTGGTGGGTTGGGCGTGACTTTGAACATAGATGGAACCTCTAGCGCGATTACTAAAAGAAGCCATCACCCACGCTACCAAACGATGGGTGGCGGCCATACGCGGGTTGGTAGACCGGTCGCACTAGAACCCGGCGCCCACGAATGGGCCCCACGCATGACCACCATGAAATCCAAGTCCTGGGAAAGCGACTGAAATTGGTGATGCGATGCATCTAGACACGAAGCGGGCTACCAAACCCGATCACTGGTTTTCAGTGACGTGGGGACGATAGAACCTGCGGGCTAGACGCACAAGCCGGGGGATTCTGGCTTAGGTGTAGGGGAATGCGCAAGGTAGTGTAGGCTTGGGACTGCAGGAACAGAGTTCATTTAAACAAACACGTTTTTTTCGTTTGAAAAGGAGGTACCAGAATCAGCTTGCCCTTGAGGCAGGCTTGATGGAGCTGGAACTTCATACTGAGAAGCAAGGTTTGTAGTGGAGTGGGAGCCAACGTGAGGGGCGTTGTGGGCTATTGGCTAGAACGCTGGACACATCAAGCAAGGCCTAGCCAAACTGAATGCAAAGGGGGCGTCCTAGATCCGTGTCGAATCGCTGTATTCGACCTTATTCAACCCAGGACATGGATCGACCTGTCCACCTCGGTACTCAAGGAAATGTCCAGCCGCGTCAATTGTGAGAAATGGATTTTGTAGCGCTGAACCTAGAGGTTACCGAGACGAGAGTCGAATCGATTGCAGGTTTGTGGCATATCTCTAAAATGGTGCAATTTTGAAGCTCTAGGATTGAAATGCAGGACCTACCCGCTCGCTCAGGGCATGCCTCCCACGAAACACATGAGATGCAAAAACAGTCTCCATGTGCCGACAACTTTTCATCGCCCCGGCCAAAGGTTAAAGGAATTGACCTCTTTTCGGGAGCGGGAGGCTTCTCGCTAGGAGCAATTCGAGCTGGGGTCGATATAGTTGGCGCGTTAGAAATAAATAAGAAAGCCGCACTGACTTACTCTAAAAATATTAAACGATTTAATGGTAAATCAGTACCCATAATAAATGGAGACATATTACCTATTGACCCTTCGGCAGCTTTGGCTAGCTGGGAGTTAACAGAGGGAGAGTGCGACATTATAATTGGTGGCCCTCCCTGCCAAGGATTTTCAAGCCACCGAATAAAAGACAGCGGTGTTGATGACCCGAGAAACATGTTGCTTTGTAGATACTTTGATTATGTAAAGAAAATTCGCCCGCGCGTTTTTCTTGTAGAGAATGTACCAGGCCTCTTATGGCCACGACACTCTACCTATCTTAAAAAGTTTTACGACATGGGTGAGAGCGCGGAATACGAACTGTATCCTCCGGTAATTTTGAACGCCTGTGACTTTGGTGTACCACAAAATAGACGTAGAGTTTTTATACTGGGAGTAGACAAATCGCGTCCAATAAACATTGTTTGGCCTCCACAAGCTACACATGTTTCGCCGTCGCTTTCCGAAGAGAGCCGAAATGGTAGGCCTTTATGGAAAAACGCTGGGGAGGTATTCTATTCCGCCAGCGAGAATGACCCCAACAACATTAACATGAATCATTCTGAACAGTTAATTGAGCTATTTAAGAGAACGCCTATTAACGGAGGAAGCCGTTCGGATTCTGGTAGAGTATTGAAATGCCATGAGGGCTATTCTGGGCACAGCGATGTATACGGCCGAATTGACCCTTCAAAGCCAGGTCCTACCATGACCACTGCGTGTATCAATCCTTCCAAAGGGCGTTTTGTTCACCCTATTGAAAATCATGGAATCACGTTAAGACAAGCGGCCAGGCTACAAACTTTCCCTGAGGATTTTTTCTTTGAAGGTGGCCTAATAGCTGGTGGCGAGCAAATTGGAAACGCTGTTCCAGTACTGCTCGCGGAAGCAATACTGAACAATATCATTCAGTGTTTCGACTAGCTTTACGCAGGTGAGCTGTTATTCCAGCACACCTGCGCACAGCAATATTACTCTTTAGGATAATCCACAAAATCCACGCCAATCCGCGCCCTCTGATAGCCAGACTCAGCAAGGAATTTGTTAGCATAGTCAGAGCGCAAAAGTGCTATCGACTCAAAGTTTCTTTCTAACATAGTTGGAATACCACCATCCCCCTTCCCTATACAAAACCCGGAAAACTTGGAATTATGAATATTTCCATTTTCTCGCAAAAATATAGTTTCCAGCTTCATCTTCCTTGTATCTTCGTCCGTAACTTGAAGCACCAACGGTGTTTCATTAAGAAAAACAAAGATATATCGACCCTGCGTCGCGTCTTCTAAACGCTTACGCATGGAACTAGTCACCGAAATCAATCGCACCGCGGTGATAGGCCTAAATGGAGCTAATTCCCCGTCCCATCCTCCAGTGTTTTGTCCAGGGACTAAATCGCACGCGGGTGTGGCGCACAACCAATAGTTGGTCAGGCCATCTTTAACTGATTTAAAAACCACACCTGTAGTTATAGCTCCTTCAGAGTAGCTGTCTGAGCATAAATGCTCATTCAAAGCGTGATAAATCCATTCCTTGGAAATCCCAGTTGCCACCGCCATTTCCGAAGCGATGTCCACTGCGGGCCGATCAGATTGAGGAAATAATCTAGTGCCAAACTCGAAAGCACTGTTATCTACATGCTTAATCAGCCTCTCAAATAGACGGCCGTAAAGATCTTGAGTGTGTCGCTTACGATCCTCAATCGACGTGGCAGACAGGATGCGAAGTAACCAACCAGCTTGACGGCGCGGAGTATCCAGAACTTTTATATCTGCATTTGTCCCTACCTTTTCCAATGCAGCTCTTGCATGAACCATTAGTACCCGTAATGGGGACGGACTCCATGAGTTCAAGGCCTCCTGCAAACGATCAACCAATACTTCAACGGGCTCCTGCTTATTTACCACAACAGTAAAGAGATTCCCCTTCGCCACCCACATTGGACTATCCGCACTAAAACACGCCTCTACTTTGCTGCCAAAATTTCTAGAGTCATGGACATCTTCCGGCACAACTTCCAGCAAATACTCTTCGCAAAAATAGTTAATTACATTATTCGCAAATGGACCTCGTACATCCTTATTAGAAAGCACCTTCCTTAAGGCAGCAGCACTTCCATTAGGCATTTTTGACTGAAGGAAATTCTGTACGATATCGACATTGCATAAGTCCTTGAGCTCTCGCAAATCTTGATCTTCAAGTTCTTCAAGAAAATCAACGACCGCCCGCTTCTCTTCTTCATCTAATATGCAACCTGCGCCAAGACTGAAAGCGATATCACGCGCCACATCCGCAGGGTTCGCTGCTGTATAAAGTATCACCAGATTGAAGTGATTAGATGATGCTAGCGACTGCAATACACCTAGAGCTTTCCTTGGATTATTAGGCTTATCAGTCTCCAAGTGAAAGTCTAAAATTAGCAAGTCAGATTGGTTCAGATGCTTATCGCGCTCGAACTCCTCTGCGAATATCACCGCATTGTCTATGTCACAGAGCCAGCCCTTACTCCTGCAAAAACTAAACAGGCTGCCAGCCTTTGTATAATCAAGATGCGAAGCAGACTCTTGCCTCGACATCTGAGAATAGGTCGGAAATTCGTCATCAAGAACCAGCGCAAATCGAATCGGATCAATAAAAGCTTCTTTAAGTAACTCTGGTGGTAAATTATGCATCGAATCCATTCCGCAATTTAATTAAAAAGTTGGCACCCGATAATTTTTTCTGCGAAGTCTGTTCTACGTATTGTATGGTATGCCCACCAGCGGCAAGAGTCTGCTTACATAGATAGAGACCCACCCCTCGCCCACGAATTCTTCTTGTAAAGAAGAGCTCGAATAAATTCTCCACGTCATCTTGATCGATGCCAGGCCCATTATCACTCACTATTATTGAGCTATCCTCGACATCCAGCTGAATTAGCCTGTCAATATCATTCGGAAGCCAATAAATCGAGTTGTTTATCAAGTTGATAAACACTGGAAACATCCTGGAAGGAAACTCATAAAAAGCTGCTCGCTTAAATGCGTCAGACACCTTGAAATGAATTTTCTTTTCTTCAAGCACTGACTTAAAAAACAGCCTTAGATACTGTTCTATTTCTTCACCCGTTATTCTCTGACGAATATCGCTACCAGAGATTTGCATCTGAGACAAAAACCTTAACCTTTCTACCAGCTCTTTTCGCGCCCAGTTTGCCTCAGCAAACTCTTTCGTACTCTTAAACTCATCGGGAAATCTATCTAAACTGGATTGCAGTCTTCGATCCAATGCATGGAGCTCATGACTTAGAATCTCTACACTTATACCAACCTGTGCGAGACTCTGAATCTGCTCCAATCGATTTTCCAATGTTTCACTTCTCGCTCCGGCATAAGCGAAGGCGCTATCTAAGTCTATTCCACTCGACAAGTGCTTCAAGCTTCTATGATAAGGCTCATAC
Source organism: Pseudomonas sp. AIG (assembly GCF_977020205.1). Lineage (NCBI taxonomy): Bacteria > Pseudomonadati > Pseudomonadota > Gammaproteobacteria > Pseudomonadales > Pseudomonadaceae > Pseudomonas > Pseudomonas sp. AIG. Next base: position 48,494 of record NZ_CDROCK010000026.1, read on the forward strand.
ACATCTGAAAATCTAGTTGACAACTCATCTCGAACGTCGTCCATCTCTGCCAGAGCCGTGACAAGTGGTGTTCTCTTCTCTTCAACATCAAATAACAATGGAGCTACTTTTTTATAAAACTCTTTTTGATTACCCTGAATCTGTTCTGTAATCCTTGCTTGCTCCGAATTAAGCAGATCGACAATACTTTTTTTCCATCGGCCGAGCTGATCACTCAAGGAGCTTTGATTACTCGCCAGTCTAGACTTTACTACTTCGATTGCTGGCTTAGCGTCAAGCCTTTCCGCTTCGACAGCCCAAGCATTTTTAACTTCTTCAATGACCAAAATCAAATCTGAGTATTGATCCCTATACTCTCTATATCTGTCTTCAAACTTTCCTAAGCTTTTAGGTTTAGGTGGCAATCTAAGCTCAGACCTAATTTCTTGCAAATCCTCAATCCGCGTGGATAGCTTCCAAAGTGCGTCGCTATCTTCACGCTCAAAAACCTCTTCTAAGTCTTTCCTCAGCTCTATGAGATTCTGCATGGCGAAACTCAACTGCGGAAGTTTGCTTTTTACAATTTGTCTAAAACCTGCAAGCTGACCACTTCTAGCAAGCTTAGCTTTTGCAGCTGCAGCGTCGTTTTCCGCTTCAACTCCAGGTAATAAGTCTTTTCGTACAGGCGCATCCGAGCCAAAATATCGTCGGGCAGTAACCTTCAGAAGGTCAACAATGAGTGTTTGTATTGCGCGGCTGGCAGCGTTATCAATCAAACCCTCTCTGCCAGCTTTATCCCGGAGATTAGGATTTTTCAATCTTGTTATGGCTATTCGGCCGAAGACTCTGCGGCTAGCCCAGAACTCACGCCCTGCGTGAAATTGACGACGCTCTTCAATCTTGAAGAAATCGCTTTCTGGCCTTCCGTATGGCATTACCCTTAGTCCGTCGCGGTAGACGTTCAGGCCTGAATGGCTCTCAGCACGTGCATGTACCTTCGAGTGAACCTCTGCCTCTAAAGAGCTAGACCGCGCTATAGGCTCGTATGCACCAATACAAAAAGCAAAAGACCCAACTTTATCCTTATATGAGGTTGGTACAGGATGAGAAGGTGCTATCTCTACGTTGCCAATATCCTTACCAAACACCATAACTCGACCGCGGAATATACCGTAATCGTCTACTTCCCCTATTAGACTATGATCTAAACTTTGCAAGTAGTCGATACCATAGCCTTCCTCGCGCTCAATTATTGTTGCGCCCCCTTCCTTCCTATGTACAACAACACGATAATCCAACATATCATTTTTCTGATTATAGGGATCAGAGAAACCCGAAAGTGTACGAATCAATGAAGCTTTTACAGAATCTCCCTCATCCTGTGAGTTTGTAGCAGCATCTGAAATCCATGCAGAAAGCGCCGAATTAAGATCAGATATAATTATCGCAGTTCCTGAATCTTTACTCCCACCCCAAACCCCCCATTCTTCTAGATAGACTGACGAATCAATACGCAACTCAGCAGTATTAATTATCTGCTCAGATGGAAGTACAGTAACAAGATCTCTTTCTCTAACGAGCTCGTCAAACTCTTTCCATGCGGAAACAAGACGCTTGGTACGCTCTTCTTCAGGATCGGAACCAGTTATATTCTCGATTAGTGTCTTCTGCATATCCGGAATGAGATCGTTCAGAGCACTAATATTTTCAAACTCAATTACGGGCAATCTGACATCGTGTAGTAAAAGATAAGGATTTTCGAAAAGTCGCCAATCAATAAGGCTTGCCACAAAGGATTGATTAAGTTGCTTAGAGATAATAAGGGCCGTAGCACCTAGAGCTGCGACAGATAGTCGCCCAATCCCCTTTTGCCCTTGTTTTGGGCGCTCCTCAAGGCCTTGGCGCAATTCTAAAGGTACAGTGTCGTTGCCCGCTTTTGAGTCTGTGCCGACTACTAACCATTTATCTAGAAATTGCTTTCGAGTCATTCCATGGCCATCGTCCATGATGACTGCCATGGGTATTTCACCATCGTGGATATGGAGAGACACCTCTTTAGCATAAGCATCGTATGCGTTTTTCCAAAGCTCGCTCACTGCTGTTGGAACGTCCGCGATTTGTTCGCGTCCTAGGTGATCAATAGTCCGGGCTCTTGTTTGGAACGGTACCGAATCCTTCATGATTTCACTCGAATTTGTCCATTTTTCCTACGTTGATGTGTTACTCATATCGCCACGTTGTGGAAAATTCAGTTTTCCAATTTACCTTTGCTTTCTATAGCTGTTCAAAAGTCTAGTGTCCGTTTGCTGAAACGATCTAGGACAAAAACCTAATAAGTGTTTTACAGAAACCTACCAATTTTCCGTTCACTAGTATAGCTAAATGGCATCATTTGGATCATTTTACGGGAATCCGAGACACGCTCATTCTTGATCGCGGTATGGAGGAACGTGGGAAGCGGGAAGGCGTAACGTCAAACGCTGACGCGCCGAAAGTGACTCGGGGCTGGGGCAATCCGCATTCATCATGTATCTGCGATGTTCGGGATAGCGAAAATTGGCGGCAAGCAGCCAGATCCAAAAAGGTGAAATTTGCCAAAAACAGGCGCGGGATCATTTGCACCTCACAGACCACAACTGATCCAATGGAGTCGTGTAACTCTGACATCATATGCCGTCGCATACTCCAAAGGGGCTATTCGGGACCCTCGCAGCTGGAAGCATTCTCCTCCCTCACCTATTACTGATCTGATCGAGTACTACCATTACTTTTTGGAATAAGTCTTCGGTAGGTTGCAAACAGGTCTGCAGTGTATTCGCTAGCTGACACAGGCTCATCAGCAGCACCTCAGCTTTGCTGTACTGAAATCCTAGAAGATAGACATGATCCATGGCGTCTACCGCTGCCTTGGTGAGCAGGCGCACGTCGTCCGTCGAGTAAGGCATATATATCACAACGCCGTTTGCATATTTGCCATCGTCTGGATTGAACATACCGGTGCCGATGCTCACGCGGACTTTTTGGCAAAGAGAGTTTTGTGCTCTGAGCTTTTCCGAGGCGCGAATCATGTATGTCGCAATTGCCTCTTTGACAGGCGCTAGTTAAATTAGACGAGTTCCGAACATTCGACTGCAATAGATTTCCTTTCTAGCCAGCACAACACCCAATCCACGACCGCTTTGCTCTGCGAAAAAGTGTGCGTCGACACGCTAGAATTAAACAGCCTCTGCTACGCAGCAGCAGGCATAACGGCCTCTTTCCGCACTACTACCGAGATACTTATAACCTAGGGCAGCCACAACCAATGCCACGCTAATTGCTTAGAGTCGCTCGCCCGCGCAGCTTGCCGATGGATACAAGCCGCACAGGAAATCAGAATATGAATATCTAAAGACAGTTAATTTCCTCATCCCATTTCTCAAGTTCAGCAAGAAAGGCTTTAGCTTCGCGCTTAACGGCAGACATACGGGTGAAGTCTTCCTCGAGGATCTTCTCCCATGCAGCTCCGACAACAGAGTTTTCCCTAAGGCCGATGACGTAATGAATCATCTCAATGTGCATGGAAGTGAGGGGAAGATCTCTCAACATCACCGCGCTAGATTGAAGCTCGTTGAAAAGGTGGGGATCTTCAGAGGCAGGGGCTTTGGTGAGTACGCGACGGGGAGGAGTGATCACACGCAAGTCTGTAACCCGGTTGAACAGTCTCATCTGATGATCTTTAAGCGCTATCACGGCATTTCTTGCATCCTGGCGCTGAATTTGATCTTTTTCTTTCTCAGCTTGAAGCGTGTGCTTTCTTTGAACACCAAGGGTAGCGATACCAACCAACATCGCAGCCACTGTAGCTACCCCTTGAAACCAAGCTTCAAGGGGCTTTGCTCCGATCATAGCGAGAAACCCCATCACCAATGCGACAGTAAAAAAGGCCAATATGTAAACCGCATAGTAGTCCCATCGACCATCAGAGTTTTTCATTTAAGTTCCAGTACCCATATTTTTCTTCCGGTACCGAGTCCCCTCTCAGAAATTTATGCTCAGAGGGCCTCAGCATGAATACAGCCTTCATCTAATGGCTCAATACAACGGTCAAGCCATCATCCCACTTGATCACGTGTGCAAAGACTATTTCACACACCTGACCACAGATATCTTCCAACGCAAGGTACTGGCGGGCCAAATTAAGATACCAATTATCCGAATGGAGCCTAGCCAGAAAAGCGCACGGGGCATTCTCATAACAGACCTAGCGCTGTATCTCGATGCCCAGCGAGCCGCCGCAGTAAGGGAATGTGATCAACTGAATGGCTTTCGCCGAGTCAGTTGAATCGCTGTTTGCCCTAGGCGCCGAGCTTCACGGGCGCTTGAATGATCCTCTCTAACCATGGCCACTCGGAATAGTGGTCACCTCGCCCGCGCAGATGGGTGTATCTACGCAATGAATTCCAATCCCAATGCCCAGAGACACTGGCCACTCGCGGGATATCCCAATCTATCTCAAACAACCGACTCACTCCGTCGTTTCGAAGATCGTAGACATTGAGAACTTCGATCTCTAGAAACTTGCACATCTTCGCCTAGGCCGTGGAGATCGACGACGAGTTGTACGGGAAAATTTCCCCACGATCTTTTGGCATGCTTTGTAGAATTCGGCGATAGCATTTAGAGTGGCTTTCTTGGTTTTACCCAGCGGCCGGACTTTCTCTATTTCAGCCAGATACTGCTCAATCATGTGCTTTACGGTAACTCCCTTGCGGTTCAGTCGCTCAATCGCACCAGGCTGATCAAGCTCTGCCTCACGTCGCCGACCCACGCCTTGGCAGCCTCTTTCCGGGCGAAGGTCTGGCTCTCTTGGTAGACTTGCACTCCAGCACACTTGATGCGGATCTGAGCGGTGTAGCTCACAGACCCATCCGCCAGTTTTCTTGCCCTGATAGCTGCCATATCGAAAGTGGTACGCGTCAGTTTTGAAGTGGTACATCGTACCACCGAGACCTGAAAAACGCCTGAAAACGCCCTAAAACACGCCGAAAACACGTTGAGTAAAATGGTACAGAATCAGAGCCTTAGCCCAGTAAAACCAATGCCTACGCTGTCTCGGCGCTTTAGTGTTGCACCCATGATGGATTGGACCGACCGCCATTGCCGTTTCTTCCTACGCCTCCTGTCGAAGAACGCCCTGCTCTACACCGAAATGGTCACTACCGGAGCGCTGCTCAACGGCGATCACGAACGCTTCCTCCGTCACAACGAAGCCGAGCACCCTCTCGCGCTGCAGTTAGGCGGTAGCGTTCCGCTGGATCTGGCAGCCTGCGCCCGCATGGCTCAAGACCACGGCTACGACGAGGTAAACCTGAACGTTGGCTGCCCAAGCGATCGTGTGCAGAACAACATGATCGGTGCGTGCCTGATGGGTCACCCGCAGTTAGTGGCGGATTGTGTGAAGGCGATGCAAGACGCAGTGACGATTCCAGTGACGGTAAAGCATCGCATCGGTATCAACGGTCGGGACAGTTACGCGGAGTTATGCGATTTCGTCGGCACCGTCCGCGATGCCGGTTGCACCAGTTTTACCGTGCATGCGCGGATTGCGATTCTGGAGGGGTTGTCGCCTAAGGAGAATCGTGACATTCCGCCGTTGCGCTATGACGTGGCGGCGCAGCTGAAGGCGGATTTTCCGGCGTTGGAGATTGTGCTGAATGGCGGGATCAAGACGATGGAGGCTTGCCATGAGCATTTGCAGACCTTTGACGGTGTGATGTTGGGGCGTGAGGCTTATCACAATCCGTATTTGCTGGCGGAGGTGGATCAGCAGTTGTTTGGCAGTTCGGCGCCGGTGATCAGTCGGGCTGAGGCGTTGGCGCAGTTGCGTCCTTATATAGCCGAGCATTTGTCGGCCGGTGGGGCAATGCATCACATCACGCGGCATGTGCTGGGCTTGGGCACGGGGTTCCCGGGGGCGCGTAAATTCCGTCAGTTGTTGTCGGTGGATATTCACAAGGCCAAGGATCCGTTGGCTTTGCTGGATCAGGCGGCGGAGCTGCTTGAAGGTCGTTAATCCCCTCCTCCCGTACTGAGCCAGGCGGATTGTTCCGCCTGGCTTATGCCATCAGGCGGCCGCAGCCGCTGTCCAGTTCACCCAGCCAAACAGCCACGTTGCCAGAATCAACAAACCAAACGCGATCCGGTACCAGGCGAACGCGGCGTAGCTGTGGTTGGCGATAAACTTCAGCAAGCCACGCACGGCGATCATCGCGAAGATGAATGCGGTGACGAAGCCTAGGGCGAAGACTGGCAGGTCGTTGGGCTGGAACAGGTCGCGGTATTTGTAGCCGGAGTAGACGGCGGCGCCGACCATGGTGGGCATGGCGAGGAAGAACGAGAACTCGGTGGCGGCTTTGCGTGACAGGCCGAAGAGCAGACCGCCGATGATGGTCGAGCCGGAGCGCGAGGTGCCGGGAATCATCGCCAGGCATTGTACGAATCCGACTTTCAGTGCGTGAGACCAGCGCATATCGTCGACATGGTCGACGCTGATCACATGGCTGCGCTGTTCGGCCCACAGCATGATGATGCCGCCGACGACCAGTGCCACGGCGACGGTGATCGGGTTGAACAGGTATTCGTGGATGGCGTCGGCGAACAACACGCCCAAGACCACGGCGGGCAGAAAGGCGATTAGCAAGTTGAGGGTGAAGCGTTGGGCATTACGTTCGGTGGGCAGGCCTTTGATGATGTCGAAGATCTTCGGTCGAAACTCCCAGACGACGGCAAGAATGGCACCCAGTTGAATAATGATGTTGAACGCCATGGCGCGTTCACCGCCAAATTCCAGCAAGTCGGCGACGATGATCTGGTGGCCGGTACTCGAGATCGGCAAGAACTCAGTCAGGCCTTCTACCGCACCTAACATCAACACCTGGAAAAGGGTCCAGAAATCCATTAATCCTCCGTCAGAGCGCTCTTGGCGAGCGACCGGGTAATAACACTCAGGGGTTGAGTATCTGAAGTTACACAATTGGCGTATATGAAGATCAAAAGATCGCAGCCTTCGGCAGCTCCTACATTTTGAAATGCATTCCCCTGTAGGAGTTGCCGAAGGTTCGGGCCGCGATCGGACGATCTTTTGATCTCAAAGAATAGGTCTTATGAATTGTCACACTCAAGCCATGTTAGTAATCGTCGGCTGACGAACTACGCAGAAAATATTTAGGCCTTTTTTGCAAAAAAAGTTGCTCTGGCAATAAAGTGTGATCAATATCACATTATTCAGGGATGGCCAGACAGTGGCAATTAGACATGGACATGGCTATCGCAATAAGCTCAAAATAGTGGCACCATTGCATATCGCCACCATCTAAGCAGTAGTTAACCCGTCCGAGAAAATCAACTAAAAGCTTGAAAAGCTTAATTATTGTTAGAAAACTCGGGAGCCACGTCTAAAAATCGCGTGAATGTTACCAATTGTCAGTCACAGATGAGAACCGGTGCTTTAACATCCCGATGTCAGCACTTAATTCGAGTCAATGCATGATGCTCTCAGCGAACTTAGCGACTAGAAGCCCGCGCCCGACAAACGACGAACCTGGTGTTCTTACTCTGGGTCGTACCCGTGGCGTGGCTGAACATTTCAAAGCGCTAGTCGCCCAGCATTTACGCAGTGATATGGCGCTTGAAGCCAATGCGTACACTCGTTCATATCAGTTGAATGAACAGCCTGGTTCGTATCGAGCGATCTTCCTGGTTATCGACAGCCCCCAAGCCCTTGAAGACAATCTGGCACTGGTCGAGAACCTGCGCAGCGACAACTTGAAGCCGATTATTTGCGCGGTCATCACCGGTCGCGGCGCCTTCAACAAGATCAAATATTATCTGGCTGGCGCAGATGTTTGTATCAAGCTCAATACCCTTTCCGAGGATGGCGCCGAGTTGCTGGGCGAGTTCTTCAACAGTGAAGAATGGCAACGCGATATCGATCTGACGCTTGATCCGACGCGTATCTGCTTGATGGGCACCAGCAAGAAACTCGATATCTCGTTTGCCGAAATGAAGATCCTCGAAGCCTTCGCGCAAACCAGTAATCACATTCTGAGCCATGATGAAATTGCCAGCATCATGGGCCTCAATACCAATTTCTACGACCCTCGCGCACTGGAGAAATCAATCAGTCGCTTGCGTGGAAAAATCAAGGACATGTATGGTACAAACGCGATTCAGAGCATTCGCGGCTATGGCTATCGCCTGCTGCGGGGTCTGATATCGACTGCCTGACTCTCGGGCAGCCATCCCTTTTGCATACGTACGAAGGATCGTCTAATGCAACCATATAGCTCCGTTTCTGCTTCACGCCTGTTTGAAATCAAGCAATTGAATGAGCGCGACAACACGACCCATAACAATAAAACTCCATAACATAGCAGCAGATCGAGTGGAATTTATCGAGGGCCATTCTTGGGCCCAGACCCTGCCTATCGATTACTTCCGAGGAAGTCATTGCTCGCCTGCCGATTTATCTTTTAGCCAATTTTGGTGTGTATTTAGGAGAGAGACATGGAAACTAGTACAACCCTCCCAAGGAAATATTTTGTTGTCGTGACTCACAGTACAACGTCGCAACGTGAATTGGAGAGCATGCTGTCCAGTGAACGTTTCAATTCGTTTGAAGGGGTTGATTCGCCCTCTTCCGCTCCAATGGTGATGGAGTTCACATATCCAGGCATCAGTCGCAAAAACGCCCCGCGCAGTATCGAACATGATACTCAGCGAATATTGGCCACGCTTGAGTCCGAATGGCGCGCCGCGCAATCGGCCAATCCTTTCCAGAATGTCCCGGCAATCACCGGGGAAACCCGCAATATGCCACCCGCCATTGAAGGTGATATGCCTGGCAATGAAACCTGGCATCTCAACCCTGATCAGGGTGCACTGGTCAAAGAAGGTGTTGAAATCAACCTGACGGGCCTGGAAACAGCATTGGTCAGGAAAATGCTCAGCCATGAAGAGCGTGTTGTCAGTCGTGACGAGCTGATCCTCAGCATCGGTCGAGAACCGGAACAATATCGCGGTCTGGAAATGTGCCTGAGTCGCCTGCAAGACAAATTCAAAAGCGCCAGTAATGGAGAGCGACTGTTTCGTGCCGTCAGAAACCGCGGTTATTGCCTGATTCAGGAAGTCGTCGCGTAACCCGCAAGACCTCAACGAACAGAACAAACAGAAAAAGTGCGATTACAAAAACAACAAGAGCACTCTGTTTGGCTTCATTTCCCTCCTTGAATTAAAAACTCCCTGCCTCCACCCCTCCAACAGTAACAAATACAACATCATTTATTCACCCCCTGCTCTGCGACCTTTTCTAACACCCTTCTATTTAATTATTAAAAAGTTGGCACTGTGCCATCTTGTTAGAACTCGTCAGACACCATTCCAGCCAATAACTTAGTCTATTGACTGACGACAGTTCGGCATATCGATGTTGTTACCTCAGGACACTCGCTACAACAAAAACAATAAGTCTGCATAACAACTCGGTTTTCAACTGTTGAAACCTGAATGGACGTCTTTTGGGGATACCGTATGGATCTTTCTTTAAGTATCAATCGAAGCACAGGCCTCAAGGGACTGACCTTTTGGGGCCAATGGGCGCTGGCACAAGGCTTTGTGGTGACGCTGTTGTTCATACTCGCCGAGCAGCACACCGGGACGGTCGCATTCTACTACCGGATGTGTGCAACGCTGGCGGTACTGGCGTCGGTGCCGGCTTATACGTTTAGCGGTGTGTATCGCAAGCGTGACAATTACCTGACTGGTCTCGGTCGACTGTTCATGGGTTGGTCGATGACCATGGCGGCGCTGGCGTGCATCGCTTTTGTCTGCCAGGCCGATGAGCTGTTTTCGCGGCAGGTGATTCTGAGCTGGGCGGTGTATGGCTTCCTCGGCCAGGCGTTTCTCTACGCGCCGCTGCATGCGTTTTCCAAGTACTACCAGCGCTCGCGTAAAAGCGAACACAAGACACTGATCGTCGGCACCGGCGAACTGGCGCTGGGCCTGGCGAAGAAGCTCAGCCAACTGGAAAATCTGCCGTTGGTAGGTTTGGTCAGCAATGGTGATGTGTCTGCACTGGGTTCTGATGCACCGCGCGTGGTCGGCGATCAGGAACAGTTGCTGGAGCTGATCGAGGCGCATGACATCCGCCGCTTGTACATCACCCTGCCGTTGTGTGAAGCCGCGAAAATCGAGGCGATTTATAGCGACTTGCTCGGTGCCAACGTCGATGTGGTGTGGGTGCCGGACTTGAACAGTCTGACCCTGCTCAATCACTCGGTGAAGGTCGTGGACGGCCTGCCGGCGATCTACTTGAACGAGAGCCCGCTGACCAGCCGCCCTACCGCTGCTTTGAGCAAGAGTCTGGTAGAAAAAACCGTGGCGTTTCTGGCGATCATCGCACTGAGTCCGATCCTGCTGATCATTGCCTTGGCGGTGAAGATCAACTCGCCTGGTCCGGTGTTTTTCAAGCAGGATCGCCACGGTTGGAACGGCAAGGTGATCAAGGTCTGGAAGTTCCGTTCGATGCGTGTTCACGATGACCGTGACGTGAAGCAGGCCAGCCGTAATGACTCGCGCATTACCCCGGTCGGTCGCTTTATCCGCCGCACTTCGCTGGATGAACTGCCGCAATTGTTCAACGTGCTGCAGGGGCATATGGCTCTGGTCGGCCCACGTCCGCACGCTGTCGCGCACAACAACTACTACTCGGGGAAAATCCTCGCGTACATGGCGCGCCACCGGATTAAACCGGGGATCACCGGACTGGCCCAGATCAGCGGCTGCCGCGGTGAGACAGACACCATCGACAAGATGCAGAGGCGTGTGGAGATTGACCTGCAGTACATCAACAGCTGGTCGTTGTGGCTGGATCTGAAGATCCTGGTGAAGACGCCGTTTACGTTGCTGTCGAAGGATATTTACTGAGGTTCGAAGCTGGATACCGCAAGGGGACGAAAGTCCCCTTTTTTTGTGCATGGGATTTGGGAGCGGCGCTGGATTTCGGGTGAATGCAAAAACTGTGGGAGCGAGCTTGCTCGCGAAAGCGGTGGGTCAGGTAACGGGGATGTCGACTGGTCTTGCGCTATCGCGAGCAGGCTCACTCCTACAGGGGATTTGTGGTTGGCTGGGGATTTTGGGCGTGACAGATAACCAATGTAGGAGTGAGCCTGCTCGCGATGACGGTGTGTCAGGCAACGGGGATGTCGACTGTACGGACGCTATCGCGAGCAGGCTCACTCCTACAGGGGATTCGGGGTTGGCTTGGGATTTGTGGCGTGACAAATAGCCAATGTGGGAGTGAGCTTGCTCGCGAAAGCGGTGGGTCAGGCAACATTGATGTTGGATGTGCTGACGCTATCGCGAGCAGGCTCACTCCTACAGGGGATTCGGGATTGGTTCGGGATTTGTGGTGTGACAAATAGCCAATGTGGGAGCGAGCTTGCTCGCGAAAGCGGTGGGTCAGGCAACGGGGATGTCGACTGTGCCGACGCCTTCGCGAGCAAGCTCGCTCCCACAGGGATTTAGGATTGGTTCGGGATTTGTGGCGTGACAAATAACCAATGTGGGAGCGAGCCTGCTCGCGATGGCGGTGGGTCAGGCAACAGGGATGTCGACTGTACGGACGCTATCGCGAGCAGGCTCACTCCTACAGGGGATTTGTGCTTGGCTCGGGATTTTGGGTGTGACAAATAACCAATGTGGGAGCGAGCCTGCTCGCGAAAGCGGTGGGTCAGGCAACATTGATGCTGGATGTGCTGACGTCTTCGCGAGCAGGCTCGCTCCCACAGGTTTCAGAGGTGCTTCGGAGATCCGCGCTTACTCCGTAATCTTCTCGAAATTACGATAAAACATATCCCCTTCCCGGCTATCGGTCATCGAGTGCAGCTGATAGCTGCGGCTCAGTCGCGCGCCACCGTCACGGGTCAGCGGGGCCCAGACCAGGTTGGCGCGGCGCATGGTCGACATGCTCATCATTTCGTCGAACGGGATCGACAGGTAGATGCCTTTGTCGAAACTACCTTCGCCATACTCGGCGCTGCCCGCCGTGGTGATCGTCGCCCACGCACCAAAACGCACGCCATTGAAGAACTCGCGCGAGATGTCCAGCGTGCCGCCCCAGTCCCCGGCCAGATAACGCCCGACGCTCACCGCCGCCAACGTATCGAACGGCAAATCGGTATACGCCGTGACATGCCCGGTCACCACCGAGTAATCACGCAAGGCAAAACCCTGATCGAAATCACGCTGACGCACCCAGTTCAGGTCCGCCCCCACCGACCAGCGCTCACCGGTCGGGCGGAACAACACTTCACCGCCGACACCGGCAAACATCGATTCCAGATAACCGCCATAGACCATGCCGTACCAGTCTTTATCCAACTGCTCGGCATGACTCACCTGAAACAACGGCATGGTGGTGTTAGACGTGGTCAGGTACTGACGCAAATCCGTGCGCACACGCGGCAAACCGCTCGGCGCGTCGTAGGTGAATTTGTCGAAGTTGTTGGCCAGGTTGGCACTGAGCAACCCGCTCCACCAGGTGTTGCGGTTGAAGCGGTATTCGGCGTCGGCATCGGCACTCAATTGATAGAGCAAGCCATCCGGACCACCGACGTTCTGCTTGAAGCCCAGCCCGACGCCATAGCTGAAATGCTGCGGCGCTTCGGTGTAGAGGGTTTTCTCGTTGTGCGGCATCGCCGGGTTGATCTCGGTGGTGCGGTGCAGCGATTCAAGTGGCTCTTCGTTGTTGATCACTTCGCGGAAGGTCTGGCGCGGCAAACTGGTTTCTTCCAACGGCAAGTCGTAGCGCTTGTTGACCACGGTGAACCAGTCGATGTCGTCGTTGACGCTGTTGTCGAGAATCCGGCTCGCCCGCCCGACAGCCTTGGACGAATGGAAGTAACGCTGCTGCTCGCCATAGACGATCAACTCGGAATCACGCTGGGTGATGCGCTCGACCTTGTAGCCGGCATTCTGCTGCAAACGCTGCGAGACGTTGGCCCAGTTGACCTGATCCATCGCCGTGGTCGGCGCTTTCGCTGGCAGCGGTTCCGGAGTCGGGTCGTAGGTCTTTGCCGGTGCCTTGCGGCTGACGAAATTGGTGTGGAAAGTCACGCCGAACATCGCCGTATTACCGCGCTCCCACGCCGCGCTGACATCGACCGAATCGGTGACTTTGAACACCGCGCCGAGGTTGATCGGCGAGTCCTGCTTGATCTCGTTGTCCTTCGGTTCGTTTTTGTAATCGTTGCCTTCGTATTCGAGTTTCAGGCTGAGGCGATCCCACGGCGTCTGATAGCTCACGCCACCGAAAAACGACGGCCGGCCGCGAAAGTACGACCCCGAGTTGACGTCACCGGTACCTTCCAGGGCCGGACGGGTATCGAAGCGATCGCTGACGTAGCCCAACGGGTTATCCATGTCGCCGCGATTACCGAGGTAACCCCAGGCAATGCCGGCACTGAAATCGAAGTTGTCGTAGCGCTTGTTGGCGACGAAAAACTCACTGGAGAACAAACCCGTACCGCCGACGTCTCGGAAGCCCAAGGCCACGTCAGGCAGCCAGTGACTTTCCTGCCACAGCCGGACTTTGACGTCGACCGCCTTGTCCTTATAGCTTTGGCTGCCGCTGAGGGCCTCCGAGCCGTACGGCCGGTTGGTGATCGCGGTGTAGCGGAACGAGCCTTCGAGCCAGTCCAGCGGCTGCAACGACACGCTGTAGCGACTGTACGGATCGGTGCGGTTGGCGTTGACGCTCAGCTCGCCGGCCGGGGCCATGCGCGCGGTCGGCGTCTGCAGCAGACCGGTGCCACCGAAGTCATTCTGGGTGATGCGCGGCTCGGCATGAGCCAGACCGCAGGGCAATAACAACACAGCTGCAAAACGTAACTTCAACGAACCACCTCGGCCAGCTGCGTGGCAATGAATTCGGCCAACTGCTGATTCAGTTCAGGAAGAGGCGGATCAAGATCATCATTTTTCACCGGCACCAGAATCTTACTGCCGGCCACGGGAAAGTGCCCGCTCTCGCGATTCCAATGGGCGATGCCGACACGTTGCGAAGCGCCATTCGGCTGGATCAGCCACAGGTAATCGGCTTCGGCATCGGCCAGAATCGAACAGCCTTGCAAGTACTCACGGGCCTCCTGCAACGGCTGATACGGCAAGTGGCAAGGCTCGGCGACGGCACCGAGCACTTGCACTTCATCAACGCGCTTCGGATAAACCAAACGATCGCCGTCATCGAGGCGAATGTTGCGCGCGAAGCCGACTTCCAGCGCCACCGGATCGAGATCGGCAATCTGTCGTCCGGTGACCGGCATCTGCCGCACTTCTTCGGCAATGCGCTGCGCCAGCGCCACACGACTTGGCCGGTCGAACAGCATCGACATGCGTTGCAGCACATCCAGATCAAACAGCACACCGACCTTCAGCCGTGTCTGCTCCTCAATCAGCGACTGCCGCAGCAAGCCGCCCGCCAGCCAATAGCCTTCGGCATTCGGCACGGCTTCGCTGATCACATCAAGCAAGCGCCCGCCCGGTGGCAAAGCGACCGGCCCGGGATTGGCGACATCGCCCGACACCGTGACGGCCGCTTGACTCACACTCGCGACCAGCATCAGGCCCGCCGATAACATTTTCAGGCGCATCACGGCAGGTGCCTGCGATCAGGGGTCAGTTGCACAACCTTGACGCGCAACTGCGAGGTCAGTTGCTGCTCGCTCTGCAAGATGAAACCGTCACGCGGGTCGACCCAGTAACGATTGGTCGCGCTCAGGCCGATGGCCGGGGCGTCAATGTGTTCATCGACACGCAGCACGGTGTATTCCTTGTCGAGAATCTTCAGGGTCTGTTCGGAGCGGCGGGAGAAGCGGCTGTTGACGATCACCCCGACTTCCTGACCCTTGTAGAGGTCGATCCAGCGCCGCGTGGTGAAACCGTCCGCGACGTGATGCAGGCCTTGCTTGAACGGCGAGTCATCGGCCAGCCGCGTGCCATCGAGATCGCCTTCCAGACCCAAGCCAATGGTGCGCACGGCGAGGCCATTGCGCAGCAGCAGAACCTGTTTGCCCGAGGCGACCCAGAACTGCAGGTCTTCGCGCTCGCGCACCAGCGCCAGCACCCCGGAGCCGGACGGCGTGGTCAGTTTCATTTGCGGATAGTTGACCCCGGCCACTTCGGCCGCCGACACGTCGACTTCATCCGGGCCGACGACCGCCGCTTTAAGGTTGTTCAACGAAGCGCTCATCAGCGGGTTACAGCCGCACAGCAACGAGGCCGCCATCAGGCACAGGCCAACTTTCAAAATGTTCAAAGTCGGACCTTATTTGGCGTTGTTGTTGCTGTATTCGCTCCAGTTCTTCGCAGCGGAAGCGCCGGTGCCGACAATCGATGCCGACGGCACCAACTGGCTGATCAGACGGTTCCAGCGAGTCACGTTGGCAGGCCCGACATACACCACGTCCTGCGGGCGCACTTCGAAGTGCGAGGCGAGCGCCATGGCTGTCGGCGATTCGGCTTCCAACTGGTAGATCTTGGCCGGTTCGACATCGAGGTTTTCCACGCCACGAATGACGTAGACCGCGTTGCCATTGGAGGTGGTCTGGGCCAAGCCGCCAACCGAACCGAGCACGTCGGTGAGGTTCATCGTCGCGGTCTTGAAACTCAGTGCTCGCGGTTGGTTAACCTCGCCCATCACGTAGATGCGCTTATTGTCGTTGTACGGCAGATACAGCTGATCGCCGCCCTTGAGGTAGACGTTCTGCAACTCGGAATCCTGCTGATTGAGCGAGTCGAGATTGAGCGGATAAGTGCGGCCCTTGCGCGTCAGCAACAGCCCGGACAAATCGGCGTTGTTGGTGTCGATACCGGCCGAACCGAGGGCTTCGACCACGCTCAGCGGATTGGTCGAAATCGCTTGCGGGCCGGCCTTGGCCACCGCGCCGGTGACCACGACTTTCTGGCTGGCAAAACGCAACACCGCGACATCCACCTGCGGCTCGGCGATGAATGCCGACAGCCGCTGTTCAATGTCCGAGCGCAGTTGCTGGATAGTCCGGCCGGTGGCCTGGACTTCCTTGATGAACGGGTAATAGAGCGTGCCGTCGGAACGCACCAGACGGCCGTTGGCATCGATCTGTTGTTGCGCGCCGGACGGGGCCGTCAGTTCCGGGTGATCCCACACGGTGATGTACAAGACATCATTGTTGCCGATGCGGTATTCGGCCGGGGTCGCCAGCAGCTCCGGCGGCAGCGACTCACGCTTTTGCGTGGCGCGGTTCATGGCAATCAGCTTGGGCGTGATCGGAATCAGCTCGACCCGGCTGCTTTCGCTGGCGCCCTGGCGGGTGATGCTGCCGGTGCTGAGGTATTGACCGGGGGAAAACATGCAACCTTGCAAAGCGAGACTTGCCAACATTAAAAGATAAACACTACGAGTCATAATGGCACTACGCTATTCAAGGGCGAATCCAAAAACAAAGTCACCCGACTTGCGTCGGGCGACCTTGTACTGCACTAACAGAACTTCCTGTTAGTTATGCGTGCCGGTGGTACCGGTGGTACCCGTCGTACCGGTGGTACCGCCGTTGGCACTGCCACCGCTGTTAGACGCCGCTACAGCACTGGCAACCATTGCAGTACTGGCTGCGGGCGCTTGAGAAGCCGCCACGTTGCCACCTACATTGGTTACCGCTGTCAGCGGTGCTTCAGCGGCGGCAGCCCAGTTGCTCAACATCGTCAACAGGGCAACTGCCATCACTTTTTTCATATCAACTCCTTTCTAACATTCGACCTGTTAAAAAACCGGCCTGAGTTAGCGGTGGTGAGTTCAAGTCCGCAAAAAGCGCGAACATGATCCGTCGTTCTTTCACAGTCTTACCCAACTGATAAAAGTCGAACGGCAGGTTTATATCTACGGACTTGCAAAAGGCATTGCCAGTGTAATTTCCCGACGTTATCTAACAACCTGACTGAAAATAACATTGGGTTAAATGGCCATCATCGCAAGTAGCCTTTGGGATGGTTCGATTGCCAGCGCCAAGTGTCAGTGACCATGTCTTGCAAGTTGCGCGTGGCTTTCCAGCCAAGTTCCTTCGCAGCCTTGGAGGCGTCGGCCCAGCTCTCGGCGATATCCCCGGAACGGCGCGGCATCATCCGGTAAGGCACCGGTTGCCCGCAGGCCTGTTCAAACGCGTGGAGCACTTGCAGCACGCTGTAGCCATCGCCCGTGCCAAGGTTCCAGGTATGAATGCCGGTGCGTCCGGAGATCGACTGCAACGCCTTCAAGTGGCCGTCCGCCAGATCGACGACGTGGATGTAATCGCGCACGCCAGTACCGTCGACAGTCGGGTAATCGTTGCCGAAGATCGACAACTCTTGCAGGCTGCCGACCGCCACTTGGCTGATGTAAGGCACCAGATTATTCGGGATGCCGTTGGGGTCTTCGCCCATATGGCCACTGGCGTGGGCGCCGATCGGGTTGAAGTAGCGCAGCAAGGCGATGCTCCAGCGCGGCTCGGCCTGGCTGAGGTCACGCAGCACGTTCTCGACGATCAGCTTGGACTGGCCGTAAGGATTGGTCGGGTTGCCGGTGGGAAAATCCTCGCGGATCGGCATCTGCTCGGGCTCGCCATACACCGTGGCCGACGAGCTGAACACCAGCCGGAACACCCCCGCCGCCGCCATCGCCTGGCACAGATTGATGCTGCCGCTGACGTTGGTCTCGTAGTACTCGAGCGGCTTGCGCACGCTCTCGCCCACGGCCTTCAGGCCGGCAAAATGCAGCACCGCTTCGATGTTGTGCTCGCGGAAAATACGGTCGAGCAGGGCCCGGTCACAGACATCACCACGGATCATCCAGGCACTCTTGCCGCAAATGCCCTCAACCGCGTGCAACGCGGCTTCACTGCTGTTGCAAAGATTATCCAGTACGACAACTTCATAACCTGCTTCAAGTAGCGCAAGTGTGGTGTGCGAGCCAATATAGCCGGCACCCCCCGTTACCAGAATCTTCATAGTGCTATCCGTCTTTGAATGAGTGACAAGTAGCGTGTCAAGCCTGATTCATTGAAGATGTGTCACAATCCACACAAATGAGGCGACAACAACCGAAAACAAAACTAGTTCAATGACTGGCAATAAATATTTTTGCAGGTCACACTGTATTGCCCGCTACTTATTAGCACTGCCTGTGCACTCATCACTATCAACAGATACCGACTAAAAATAACTAACAACGCACTTATCGACATCTCATAACATTGTCGTGTTTTATCGGCACTCGCATTTGCCATTAATAACCTGACTCAGGTATTAAAGTAAGCCTTCAATCCAACATTGAACTTGCACGCCCTTTATTAGGGCGCGCATCTGTCGCCTGTGTTCCATGACTGTCCAGGATACTTTTATGATTCGTAAATGTTTGTTCCCCGCTGCCGGCTATGGCACGCGTTTCCTGCCGGCTACCAAAGCCATGCCGAAAGAGATGCTGCCAATCGTCAACAAGCCGTTGATCGAGTACGCCGTTGAAGAAGCGCGGGACGCCGGTCTGCAACACATGGCCATCGTCACCGGGCGCGGCAAGCGTGCGCTGGAAGACCATTTCGACATCAGCTACGAACTCGAACACCAGATCCGTGGTACCGAGAAAGAGAAGTTCCTCGCCGGCACCCGCGAGCTGATCGACACCTGCACCTTCTCCTACACCCGTCAGGTGGAAATGAAGGGCCTGGGCCACGCGATTCTCAGCGGTCGCCCACTGATCGGCGATGAGCCGTTTGCCGTGGTGCTGGCCGATGACCTGTGCCTGAACCTCGAAGGTGACGGCGTGCTCACCCAGATGATTGAGCTGTACAAAAAATTCCGCTGCTCGATCGTCGCCATCCAGGAAGTCCCGGCCGACCAGACCCACAAGTACGGGGTGATTGCCGGCGAACTGATGTCCGACGGCATTTACCGGGTCAACAACATGGTGGAAAAACCGGCCCCGCAAGACGCACCGTCGAACCTGGCGATCATCGGTCGCTACATCCTCACGCCGGACATTTTCGACCTGATCGCCGACACCCAACCGGGCAAGGGCGGCGAGATCCAGATCACCGACGCACTGATGAAGCAGGCGCAGAACGGTTGCGTGCTGGCCTACAAGTTCAAAGGCCTGCGCTTTGACTGCGGTGACGCCGAGGGTTACTTGCAGGCAACCAATTTCTGCTACGAAAACGTTTACCTCAAGGGCCGCTGAGACGGTTCCAAAACCCCACGCCCATTCTTCATTTCAGGCAGGCCACCATGAACATTGCACAACATTCCGTAGAGATTGAACGCGAGGTGGGTAACCTCGGGGTGATGAGTTGGTTGTCCCGCCATCAGCCGTTGCCCAGCGCCAACGAGTCCTGGCTGGGCACGATTCTGCTGGTGGAGCGGATTGGCGTGTTTCCGGCGTCCGGCGATATTCGCCGGCCGCTGCGCGATCCCTATCCGCTGCTCGCGCATTTGAAAAAGCTGTACAGCGAGCAGGCGCTGGAGATGGATGACAGTGACGGGCTGAAAGTGATCTTCAGCGACTGGCGCTTTCGCGTGCGGATCTGCTGCAACGACCCGGCGATCATCATTAACGTTGAGACGCGGTGCGATACGCGGTTGATGCCGCAGAAGATTGCGGAATTGCTCGAGCAGGTCGACGCCTTCGAATAACTCCCCTCACCTGATCGTTCCCACGCTCTGCGTGGGAATGCATCCAGTGACGCTCTGCGTCACCCAGCGAAGGGACGCGGAGCGTCCCGGGCGGCATTCCCACGCAAAGCGTGGGAACGATCACCGCTCTGGGGTTTGCGTTTTATTTAGGGGCGGCGTCGCAACGATCCTTGGCGCCCATGATCCAGCCATAAAAGTAATCGGCAATCACCTTCCCGCCCGTGGCCGGCACCGGATGAATCTTGTCCGGGCCGATCATTGCCGCCGCGTAGCGTTTGACGTCCGGCCCGAACGCACATTGCAGATTGGCATACCCCAAATGCTGCTCACGCGCCCAAGGCTCCAGCACCTGCGCATACGCCGACATCGGATACGCACTGGAACGCGTGGTGTCCTGACGCATGATCAGGTTGATGCTCGCTGCCGGTTGAATCTCGCGCAGCATGCCGACCAAGCCCTGAACATTCTGCAAATACTGCGCAGGCTTCACGCCGAAACCCTGGTCATTGCCACCGAGCATGATCAGGTAAACGTCAGCGGGGATCTTCGACACGGCAGCTTTCCACTGCACCTGCCATTGCGGATCCTGGTGATAGAAATCCGCAGACGCCGCACCGGAGGCCGCCAGTTTCGACACCCGCACGCCGTTCTGATCGTTGCTCATCCACAGCCCGAACAACGTCGGCGTGCCCTTCACCACTTCCAGTTTGAAGGACCAGTCTTTCGCCGCCGAGAGTCCTGTGAGCGGGACTTCCTGAACGCCCGAACCTTCAAGCTTCAGGGGTTGCCAGTCTTGCGCGGGAGACCAGCGATAGCGGATCTCGCTGGATTCACCGTTGCCCAGATAAAGCAGTTTCGCCTGAGTGACAGCGCTATCGATGCGCGGCGTCGGACTCGCATCCACTTGCAACCATGCGCCGGGGCGGCCTGTCACCGTGCGACTGTCCGGGCTCGCCTGGCCCAGGTCTGAAACCTTCCAGTCGCCGCCAAAGTACTTGTCACTGCTGCGGGTGTATTTGAAATGCGTGCCGCCCAGCGCCGCGCCGTGGTTGAAGCCGACGTAACCCGGCCCGGCAAAACCCACCTCACCGGCTACGCGCTGCACCAGTTTGTTCAGGTAGAAATCCTGCCCGGCGCTGTAGCTGTCGCCGATCACCGAGACCGACAAAACCTTACCGGCCTTGCCTTCACGCCACTGCGCGAAACGCTCGCGGGCATCGCCCACCTGAACCACCGACGCTGCGACGGGTTGCGCGTCATCTACTGCCAACATGCAAAATTTCCTTCAGTCTGGAATGCCCCCTTCGCGAGCAAGCTCGCTCCCACAGGGATTGTGGTCATCTACAGGGATGGTATGAATTGCAGAGATCCACTGTGGGAGCGAGCTTGCTCGCGAAGCTCTTAGCTGTTTTGTGGTTGCACCACCGGGACGACAGGCACCAACGGTTTCTTCTTCGCCGCCCGCTCACCAAGGAACAACACCGAGGTGAAATTGAACCGACTGAAAACCATCGACAACAGCACCGGCCCGAGCAAACCAAAGGTCAAGCCGCCGAGCACCAGCAAGCTCTCATCCTTCACCCCCAACCGCCCCAGGACAAACCGCGACGTCGCCGCGAACAGCACATGGAACAGAAAGATCGCATAGGAATAGCCACCCAGCCACGTCAGCACCTTCGACCGTACATCACTCGACAGCAACGCGATGCAGGACACACAACCCACGGTCAGACCGATCAGACTGCGTCGATCAACAATCAACTCGCGATCAATCGCCGCCACATACAACAATGTCAGCGAAATCAGCACAAACACCAACGGTCCGATCACTTTGAACGTCTGCTTCAACCGGTCGACATTCTCCTGGCCAATCATCCCCGCCACAAAAAACGGCAACAGGTAAATCGCCCCGTTGATCCCGAACGCATCGAACTTGAACGGCGGCAACAGAAACAACACAGCCGCCAACGCGAACAGCCCATACAACCGCGTCGCCGAACGCAGCATCCCGCGCCACTCCAGCAAGCCGACGAACATGAAAATGATGAACACCGCCTGCAGGAACCAGAAGTGGTTAATCGGCACCCAGAACGACAACAACGCGTCGATCACACCAACGTCCTTGTTCACCCCCGGCCCCACCGCTTGCAACACCGAGAACGGCACGCCGACGCAAAACAGCGGCACGATCAAGCGCCGCACCTTGCCGCTGAAGAACGCGGAAAAGTCATTGCCACGGATTTTGTAGATTGAATAGATGTACCCGGAAATGAAGGTGAACAGCGGCATGCGCACGTACACCATCGAATCGGCGATCACCCGGAACGGCGAGCCGATATCGATCTTCAACCCGCCACCCAGCGGGCCGATGACGTGATACAGCACCAGCAACAGGCACGCCAGGCCACGCAGGGTTTCAATCTCCAGGGACTTTTTCTTGCTCGACATAAAGCACCTGCCTCAATTCAGAATTCGTGATTCGACCTGCACCGGTTTGTTCGCCCGCAGCATCAAGCCCAGGCCAACGAACAACACCGGTACCACCATCGAAAAGTGCCGGGCGAAGGAGCCGAAGTCCGGCTCGAACAGGCCCTGCACCAGCAGAAACGCCAGCGGGATCGCGATCAGTTCCTTGGGTTTGGTCTGGATCGGCGCACCCTTGTAATCAGTCGAGGTGATGACTTTGAACAGCAGCAACGCGGTCATGATCATCAACGCGACAAAGATCACCTGCCCCGGCCCGGACAGCAGAATCAGCTCCACCGGGAACGACAAGCGGAAGAAAATGATCATCGAGTCCAGCGCCTGCGAAACAAAATCGCTGCCCGTCAGCCACGAGACGATCAACGATTTCGAGCCCTCCTCGCCCGCCGTGCGCAACTCGTTGTTGCTGGCGCGAATCGATGACACCGGAAAGCCCAGTGCGAGTTGGATCGACATCGCCACCGCCAGATAAAACAAGAACAGCATCAGGAAGAAGGTCGTGCGCGACACGTACTTTTTCATCACACAGACGCCCACCCACGACAGCGAAAACAGAATCCAGTAAGGCCGGATCAGCACGCCGTAAATCACCGCCGAGAGAAAGAATCCGCCGCGATATTTACGCGTCAACGAGCTGAGCAAAATGCTCAACACCGCCACCGACACAATGATTTCCTTGGTCAGGTTCTCAAGGAAAAACGAGCGGACGATGCCCCACAGACACAGGGTGCCGAAGATCGCCAACGGCATGCGCCGAAACACCACCACCGGGATCGCCGTGAGGAAAAAATTGCAGAACATGCCGTAGGCCCAGGCATTGGTCAGGTTGATCCCGGTGGGCCGCAGCAGGAACGCCGAACACTCATAGGACGAGCGATCCGGCGAGAACGGGTTCCAGAAGTTGCAGTTGTCGGCGCGGGCGTAGGACGACCACAAAGTCATCGCATCCGGGCCTGGATCGCGGGGGATCAACAGCGGCATGGCCACCGAGAGAAACAGCCCGGTGAAAAGGATCAGGAACGACACATACGAATCGAGTCGCTTGCCACGAAACTCGATGCACGGCAGCTTCAGGCCCATGACACGGCAGCCTTCTTCGCACCGGTCACGCGGGTCAGTACGGCGATTACACCAAGCTGCACGATGATCGCGAAGACATTGCCCCACGCCGCGCCGTAGATCGAATAATGCTTGATCAGCACCCAACTCACCGGCACTGAAACCAACAGGCAGATCGCCGCACTGGCGAGCGATACGCGACTGTTTCTCGAGGCAATCAACCCGCCCCAGACGATGTCGCCAATCGCGCGCAAGGCGAAGGAGAAAATCAGTACGCCGAGGATCGCGTTGTCCGGACGCGGAACGCTGGTGGCGACGTAATCGAGCACCACGTTGAAAAAAACATAGATCGCCACCGCCACCGCCGCCGACACGACAAGCGAGCGCATGACCCACTTGTTGACGAACAGTTGCTTGACCGTGAACGCCTGCTGATCGGCCTGAAAACGCTTGGCCAGCACCGGAATCCCGACCACCGCCACCACCGCATACGACAACGCCTGCAAAGTATTCGCCGCCGACCACGCGTAGACGTATTTACCGAGACTGGCGTAGGGCTCCAGATCGATGATCAGAAAGCGCTCGGCGTACTGACTCAGCGCGATCAAACCGGTGCCGAGGTAAAACGGCAACCCGGCCTTCCACACGGTGGCCGTGGCCAACGTGCCGGCGACCCGGCCCTTGTGCACGTTCACCACGATCAGGTAACCGGCGATGATCACCAGCACGTTGGCGGCGACCCACAGCCACAACACACTGGCGATGCCTGACACCCAATCGAGCATCATCCCGCCCACCGCCAACAGCGCCCACAGGCCGGTCTTGATGAAGAACAGCAACGCACCCGCCGTGGCTTTCTGCGCAGAAAACACGAAGGAATTGATCTCGAACGACAGGTGTTCGGTGAGCAACACCAGCGTCACGCAAAGGATCAGCGCAGTCGTCGCTTCGACCGTCTGGAACAGTGAATAGATCAGCACCGTCGCTACCGACAACAACAGCCCCACCGCCAGATACAGCAGCAGGACTTTGTCGACCACGCGGCGCGAACTGCCGCCGACGCTTATCAAGCGATTGATCTCGGAACTGAAACCGACGCTGTAGAACTTCGACGCAATCAGCGATGCAGCGACCACCACGCCGTAAAAACCCAGCGCCTCATACCCGAGGTAGTGGGTGATCGCCAACACCAGCAAAAACTTCGCGCCCAAGGCTCCGCCGCGAAGCAGCAGCCGAAATATCATCGAACAACACCCTTGATGATCTCGTCCATGGCCACGGTTTTCGCTTCGATTTCACGGCAAGTGTCGGTCAGGCGCTTACCGAAATTCGACAACGCATTCGGCGCGTAAACCGTGTCGATGATGGTGTCGACATTGATGTCGCCGCCGTTGATCACCCAGTCGTCCACGCCCATGTCCTGATAGGCGCCAAAGCCTTTGCGTTCATAGCTGATGTGGTACGCCGGCACGCCCGAGAGCAGCGATTCGATGGCGCCGTGAAGACGCACGGAAATCACCAGGTCCGGCTGATATTTGGCAATCGTTGCTTTCAACGACAGCAATTCTTCGGTGATGCCCAACTCGCGATAGAACGCGCCGTCATCGTTGCCGCGCACCGCGCTCTGTACAGCGCAGACCACTTTGCTTTTGTTCTTCAAACGCTGCAGCAGCACTTTCAGATTGGCCACGTAAGCGACTTTCTTCTCCTTGCTCCACTCCGGCGGCTTGCGCAGTACTACGCAGACCGTGGCTGGCGACGACGCGCAGCGAGTGAATTTCGCTTGCTGGAGGATTTTGCTGGCCAGCGACTGCACCGCCAGATCCGGCGCGCGGTAGACGTTGGCGCAGGCATCGAAAATCGCCGAGGAGCGGTTGTCGCGCACGAACACCGCATCGGCGCTGGCGTAGTGCTCGACGATCTTGCGGCTCTCGCCGTGGAACGGACCGATGCTTTGCGGCAGGTACACCGACGGCACTTTGCTGAGGATCGCGGTTTCCAGTTGTTTGGCGTGACCGAGCTTCAACTTGATGTGTTCGAAGGCACTTTTCGAGCGCATGTAACCGCCGCCGACGCCGACGATCAAGTCGGTTTTCTTCAACAGATCCGCCAGACCGGCGTAGGACTGATTGAGAAACACCGCTTGCTTGACCCGGCCCAACCCCTTGGCCGCCATCACCGGCGCGTCGAAACGCGGGTGCGGCAAGTAGCTGAAAGAATCCGGATCGGAAGCGACCACGCTGATCGCGGTGTCTTCGCCAAAGTTGCGCTGCACCAGGGCGATGGCCAGATCGACGAGCAAGCCGTCACCGGAGTTGGACGCACTGTAGCCATGCAAAATCGTTACGTTCATATGCTTGAGTTCTACTTAAAAAGTGGGAGCGCGATACAGGTCGTAGGTCTGACGAATCATCAACGCGGCGCTGAAACGCTCGCGGACGATGCTCCGACCTTGGTTGCCGAGGTCGAGCAGGCGTGGCTTCTGGATGATCGTCAGCACGTCGGCCAATGCCTGGTGATCACCGGACGGGAAGACATAACCGGAGACTTCATTGGTGACC
Organism: Pseudomonas sp. AIG; assembly: GCF_977020205.1. Lineage (NCBI taxonomy): Bacteria > Pseudomonadati > Pseudomonadota > Gammaproteobacteria > Pseudomonadales > Pseudomonadaceae > Pseudomonas > Pseudomonas sp. AIG. The sequence continues at coordinate 74,311 of NZ_CDROCK010000026.1, forward strand.
AGTTCAGGCAGCGACGTGCAGTTGCTGGCAATCACCGGCAAGCCCATGGCCATGCCTTCCAGCGGCACCATGGCGAAACCTTCCCAGCGACTTGGCACGATCAGCGCATCGGCTTTCTGGTACAGCGCCTGCACTTCGCTCGGCGTGACCCATGGCAGGTATTCAACAGAGTCCATCGGTGGGCACTCCACCGCGTCCTCGTTCACCGCGCTGCCGACCACAGTCAGCTTCAAGTCTTTGCGCTGCACGTTGGCGAAGGCTTTGAGCAGCACGTCGAAGCCTTTCTGATAATCGAGGCGACCGACGAAGAGCAGATGAATCGGCTCGGGACTCGCCGCTTTCGGCGCGTCTTCCTTGCGGTGAATGCCGTTGTAGATCAGCGTCATGCGCTTGCGCTCGATGCCGAAGCGCGCAGCTTTGTCGAGTTCGTACTGGCTGACGCAAATGATCACGTCAGTGACCTTCTGCAACACCCGCTCGATCCACGCATAGACTTTCTGCTTGGTCGGCGAGCTTTCCATCAAGAACGAAAACGCGTGCGGGCAGTAGACGATTTTCGGCTTGCGCCACGGTCGCAGCAGCACACACACGCAACGGCCGATGACCCCGGAAAAAGTGCTGTGCAAATGCACCACATCGGGTTTTTCCTTGAGCATCACCTGAGTCAGGCGCCAGGCAAAACGCAGCAACGACGGTACATTGCGCCCGGTACGCGGGAAGGTGCGGATCTGCTGCGCGCCGATGCCGTGCAACTCTTTGGCCTGATCCTCCGGGACCAGGTACACCAGCTCGTAGTTCGCCGCATCGTCTTCAGGCGAAGCCGAAATCGTGCGGATCACCGTCGCGACGCCACCTTTGATCGTCTCTGCCACGTGCAGTATTTTTTTCACAAATCACCCACTTCAAAGAGGAAAAAACAGTCGCTGACAGTCAGGATTTGTCGGACGCGTATTCGTAGTTGTAATAGCCATAGCCGCCGTTGCCGTAGTAGCTGGCGGCACGCTTCTCGACGCCGTTGAACACCGCGCCTTTGAGCTCGATGCCGTTCTGCGCGAAGCGGCGAATGGTCAGTTCGATCTCTTTGGCCGGGTTCACCCCGAAGCGCGTGACGATCAGGCTGATCCCGGCTTCACGGCCAACGATGGCCGCATCGGTCACCGCCAGCAGTGGCGGCGTATCGATGATCACCAGGTCATAGCGCTCGCTCAGCTCGGCGAGCAATTCGCGGAAGTTGGCGTGCATCAGCAGCTCGGACGGATTCGGCGGCACCTGGCCACGGCTGATGAAATGCAGGTTGTCGACTTCGACTTTGTTGATCGCCTGATCGATGCTGCAGCGCTTGACCAGCAAGTCGGACAAGCCGTTGGTGATCGGTGTGTTGAGGGTTTTGTGCAGATGCCCTTTGCGCATGTCGGCATCGATCAGCACCACACGCTGACCGCTCAACGCCATGACCGCGGCGAGGTTGGACGAGACGAAGGTCTTGCCGACCTGCGGGCTCGGCCCGGAAATCATGATGCGGTTGTTGGTCGAATCGAGCCCGGCGAAGTGCAGACAAGTGCGCAGGCTGCGAATCGATTCGATGGAAAGATCGGTCGGGTTACGCAGCGCTAACAGGTACGCCGGTTTGTCGACGCCGTCGCGGGCGCGACCTTTCTTGCTGTCTTCTTCCTCCTGCAAGGCGCTGTACGGGATCGATGCGTACACCGGCAAACCGAGTTGCTCGATGGCTTCCGGGCCTTCCAGACCACGGCTCAGGGATTTGCGCAGCAGCACCAGCGCCACACCCACGAAGGCACCGAGGAAGGTGGCGATGATCACGATCAGGGCTTTTTTCGGTTTGACCGGGCTGGTCAGGTCGACATCCGCCGCGTCGACCAGACGCACGTTACCCACGGCACCGGCGCGAACGATGTCCAGCTCCTGGGATTTATTCAGCAACTGCGTGTAGATCTGCGAGGCCACTTCGACATCGCGGGTCAGGTTGAGCAATTCCTGTTGTGTCGCGGGCAGATCGCCGACCTTGCCTTCCAGCGACTTCTGTTGCTGGGTCAGTTCACCGATCTGGCTCATCAACGCGCGATAGGCCGGGTGCTGTTTGGTGAACTTGCGGTCCATCTCCGCCTGCTGCATTTTCAGCTCGGAGATCCGCGTTTCCAGCGCCACCGACTGACCGAGCACCGACTGGGTTTCCAGCGAGATGTTCACGGTCTTGCCGTGGGTCTGGTAGGCGTTCAGCGCATCGCTGGCCTTGGCCAGATCACGTTTGACCTGCGGCAACTGGCTTTGCAGAAAGGCCAGACTTTGCGCCGCTTCCGCCGAGGTGCGGCGCACGTTCTGATCGACATAAAGCGCGGCGATCTTGTTGAGAATCTTCACCGCTTCAGCGGCGTCGCTGCTGGCCAGCGCCAGTTTGATAATCCCCGACTCCTTGCCCTGCTCGGAGATATCCAGCGCGTCCTGGTAACCCTGAATGGTCACGATCCGTGGGTTGCGCACCACTTCGAAACGCGTGCCCGGGTTGGCCAGCAACTGGCTGATTTGCCCTTCTACGCCATCCTGCGCGAACGCTTCGCCGGCGACGCCTTCGGCCAACAGGTTGTCGTTGTCATCGAGTAACTGGAAGTGCTTCTGTTCGCCGGCGATCAGGGTGAGTTTCTTGCCCAGCAGTTCTTTCGGCAGATTGAGCCGGGCAAACTCCAGGCGCTCGCCGCCCCAGGCGTAACTGTTCAAGCCGAAACGCGGCGCGGCGACGCTGGTTTCGGTCTCGCCGCGATAACGCCGGGCGAGAAAGCCGCCAATCATCGGGAAGGTGTTCGGGGTAACGTCGATGTCCAGGCGCAGGTCGTCGACGGTTTTGCCGATCACTGCGCGGGATTTGATGATGCCGATTTCGGTCACCGACGGCGATTGCCCACCGAGCATGCTGTTGAGGTCGGAGAAACCAAGCATGTCGTTCTTTTTCGGTTCGACCTGCACCAGCGCATTGGCCAGGTACACGGGCGTGGCCAACACTGCGTAGGCCACGCCGGTGACCATGAAGGCGCCGGTGAGCGCGCCGATCAACCATTTCTGGTCGATCAAACTGCCGAATATGCCGAGAAGATCAATACTGTCTTGATCATTGTCGCGGGTGCCGATGACGGACGGTAACTGCATAAGTCTGTTCTTACCATTCATTGATCTGAAGAATATTCATCAACGCGCGAGGCGTTGAGCCCATGAGCTGACAGCATCTTCAATCAATGCATGGGCATGAATAAAAGCGGCCTTGCCTTGACGATACGGATCTTGTATTTCGCGCTCGCTTTGCCACTTGCCGAGCAGAAACACTTTGCCCCGCGCATGAGAGGCAATCTTCAATACTTGATTAACATGCTGTTTTTCCATGACCAGAATCAGGTCTGAGTCATTGACGATGTCCGCGGTCAATTGCCGTGCCTTGAAGCCTTCGGCGTTATGGCCATGGTCTTCCAGCACTTGCCGGGCAGAGGCTTCGACGCCCTCGCCCACCCGCGCCGACAGGCCAGCGGAGGAGACGGTGATCGCTGAGGGGGCCAGCGCGTTGCGCAGCATCAGTTCTGCCGTCGGACTACGGCATATATTGCCCACGCAAACGACAAGGATCTTTCTGAACAAGGTTTTACTTTCCTGTGTAATGTCAAACGGCCAACATCCCGAGAGCAATTGAACCCTCAAGATCTTTTTTCACGCGGAAATAGATTCGCCCTGTTAATACCGAAGCATTAAGTACCACAGCGTTTAAAAGCCCCCCAACCACAATTAGCGGACTAAAAATAACTGTGATTTTCGCTTGATTGTTTTCCGACAAAAAATAACATTCGCGCACTAAGTGCCATCACCTCACTCGAAAACTGAGTAACGAGATCAATATTCGTAGTTGTCACTTCTCTTCGGGAGAGCAGACATGAAAACAACACATCTCAAACGATTCGGTGCATTGGCGCTGATGGCGCTGGGGGCAACGACTCAGGTGCACGCCAGCGAAACATTTCCCAACCTTCCGGCGAAGAACATCGGCGTTCAGGTGAAGATTCAGAACTTTTCCGCCGCCGACGCCGCGCAGATCAAATCGGCAGGCTTCGGCTTTGTCCGCTTCGGCGTGTGGAGCGACAGCCTGACGGCCAAGGCTTATCAGAAACAGGTCAGCGATGCCTTTGCGGCGTCCCAGTCTGCGGGCCTGCCGGTGTTGCTGACGGTCCGAGCGATCAAGGCGTTGCCCGCCACATCGAGCGCCGAGCTGACCACTGCCGGTGAAGGCTTCGGCAACGCCGTGACAGGGCTGCAACAGTCGTACGGCAAGCAACTGGTGGCGATCGAGTTATGGAATGAACCGGACCTGGAAACCTATTGGCCGACGCGCAATTTCGACACCACGTTTGTGCCGTTCATGAGCGGCGTGTGCAAGGCGCTGCAGGAGCAACCGCCATCGACGCCGGTGATTGGCTACGGCTTCGCCCGGCCACCCAGCGCAGGCTCGGCTGCAACTGTGGCGCTGAATCGCATCGTCAGCGAATACCCCAAATGCCTGAGTGCCGTGTCCTATCACCCGTATGGCATGTCCGCCACGCAGATCAGCAATGCACAAACCTTCATTCAGCAGAACTTCCATCTGCCGGGGGTCATCAGTGAATGGGGGATCTCGGCACTCGCGTCGAACGGCGGCGCCGAAGGGCAAGCGAGCAAGATCGACGCATTCATTGGCGATGTTAAAAAACTCAAGATCCCGCTGACCTCCATCTATGAATGGAAGAACAGTGATTCGGGTAGCAATGATCGCGAGAAAAACTTCGGTCTGCTGACCTCCGACGGCCAGCCGAAACCGGCGCGAATGTCGGTCGAAGCCCTGTTGACCGCCGAATAGTCCGTGCGCAACCGATCTGTACGCAGGTCGGTTGCTTTGAACCTGTTGGCCGTTTTGGCATCGTATTCATCGATACCGCGCCCCGCCTTTCAAACAATCGTTTTCAGGATGTTGCCGCAGGGGCCATCGATACACGCACCTACCCTTGAGTGGCCGTCAGCGCTCGGGTAATGTCATCAGACCCATAGGACAGAGCACGCCCATGACTTCCAAGCTGGAACAACTCAAACAATTCACCACCGTGGTTGCCGACACCGGCGACTTCGAAGCGATCGCCCGAGTCAAACCGGTCGACGCCACCACCAACCCTTCCCTGCTGCTCAAAGCGGCGGCCATTCCCGCTTATGCCGAACTGCTGAACGCTTGCGTCAGCGACTGCAAAGGCGATGTCGGCCTGGCCAGCGATCGCTTCGGCGTTGCGGTGGGTCAGGAAATTCTCAAAGTGATCCCGGGCCGTATCTCCACCGAAGTGGATGCACGCCTGTCGTTTGATAAAGATGCCGTACTGAAACGCGCGCATCGCTTGATCGAGCTGTACGACAAGGCCGGCATTGGCCGTGATCGCGTACTAATCAAGATAGCCTCAACCTGGGAAGGCATCCGTGCCGCCGAAGTGCTGGAGAAGGAAGGCATCCAGACCAACCTGACCCTGCTGTTCTCCTTCGCTCAGGCAGCGGCTTGTGCCGACGCCGGGGTGTTCCTGATTTCGCCATTCGTGGGCCGCATCTACGACTGGTACAAGAAGGCCAACGGCAACGACTACACCGGCGCCGATGATCCGGGCGTACAGTCGGTCACCCGCATCTACAACTACTACAAGGCCAATGACTACAAAACCGTGGTCATGGGCGCGAGCTTCCGTAACCTCAATCAGATCGAGCAACTGGCCGGCTGCGACCGCCTGACCATCAGCCCGGACCTGATCGACAAGCTGGCGGCCGACACCGGCAAGCTGGAGCGCAAACTGGCACCGGGCAACGCCGGTGAAGCCCGTCTGAGCCTCAACGAGGCGCAGTTCCGCTGGTTGTCCAACGAAGACGCGATGGCCACTGAGAAACTGGCTGAAGGCATTCGTCAGTTTGCCCGCGACCAGGAGAAGCTTGAGGCGCTGTTGCAGGCCAAGCTGTGATTTGAGTGGGTGAAATGAAAAAGGGCGAATCCTGGTGGATTCGCCCTTTTTTATGGCTGCTGGATAATTCTAGTGTTCTTGCGACCGCTTTCGCGAGCAAGCTCGCTCCCACAAGGGGATTTGTGAACGACGCTGATCCAGTGTGGGAGCGAGCTTGCTCGCGAAGGGGCCAGCCCAGACAACATCACTTCATGAGATCAATGCCGCTCGAGAGCATTGACCAGGTCATGAAACGCTTCACGATTGGAATCGTTGAGGCCCATGAGGATCTTGTGCGCTTCGAGCACCTTGATCCGCACCACTTCTTCCGACTGGTCCTGATCCGGAAGGTCGTCCAGGCACTCCGGGCACGGCACCGGGTGGTTGACGATGTTGAACACCTGCTCGAAACCCATCGACTGCAGCAGACGGGTGATGTCTTCGTGGGTGGTGACGACGGTCGGCAGCAGGCCGACCTTCTGCCGCGACAGGATCGACAGTTTGGCCAGCAGGCCCAATGTCGTGCTGTCGATGCTGCGGGTTTCGGTCAAATCGATCACGATCGCGTTGAAATTCAGCGCGGTGAAGATTTTCTCAATAGTCGCATCCAACGCCGAACACAGGGTCAGGCGAACTTCACCGACGAACTTCAGGACGAAGGTGCCGTCCTGCTCGGCGAACTGGATTCTACCGGTACTCATTAAAGATTCCTGCTCAACACCAACAGGGCGATATCATCCGGCATCTCCCCTAGCGTGGCCAATCCAAACACTTGCCGCAGACCATCCAGGCTGCCGCCCGCCGACTTCACCCGTTGAGGCAAAGCGGCTTCTTTTTCTTTGAGCGTAGGTTCTGGCAAAAGATCCAGAATGCCATCCGACATCAGCGTCAGGCTGAACGTCGGCGGCAGCTCAAGCACGTGGTCTTCGTAGGTGGCTTCATTGAAGAGCCCCACCGGCAGACCACGCCCTTCGAGATAACGAACACTGTCAGGCGTGTACAACACAGGCAACGGCAGATGGCCGCCGATGCTATAGGTCAACAAACCGGTCTCCTCGTCGATGACTCCACCGACCATTGTGACGTGTTTACCCAGCTTACAACTGATCAGCCCCCGGTTGATATGACCAAGGACTTCCGAAGGCTTGAATTCCGGCAAGGTGCCGTTGCGCTTGGATTCGAACAGCAAGCGCGTGGTCATGAACTTCAGCAGCACGGTGACGAAGGCTGAAGAGGCGCCATGACCGGAGACATCCGCCAGGTAAAACGCGACGCGGCGCTCGTCGACACGGAAATAGTCGACAAAATCACCCGACAGATACAACGACGGGATGATCTGGTGAGCGAACTTGAACTCGTCGATGCTCCACGGGCTTTCCGGCAGCATGTTCATCTGCACCTGGCGACCGGCGTTCTGGTCCTCCTGGAGCAGGTTCAGGCTGGCCTCAAGCTCGCGGTTGGCCTTTTCCAGCTTCTCGCGGTAGCGCTGGTTTTCCAGCAGCAGGCGCGCACGATCCAGGGCCCGGCGCACAGAGTGCTCGAGCACAGCCAGATCTTCGAGAGGCTTGATCAGGTAATCGGCTGCGCCCAGGCGCAGGGCCTCGACCGCGTCGTTCATCACGCCGGCACCCGACACCACGATCACCGGCGTTTGCGGTGACCGCTCGGTGACCTGACGGATCAGTTCGAGACCGCCCATCTGCGGCATGCGCAGATCGCAGATGACCAAGTCGGGCGTGTCTTGCTCGAATACCTGAAGACCCTGTTGGCCGTTGCTGGCCTGCAGGACGCTGAAACCACTGTCTTCCAAGTAGGCCGCGAGGCTCGCGCGCACTACTTCGTCATCATCGATTATCAGCAGCGTGGCACTGGTTTTTGGCATGTGGGCAAACGGCGCCAGAATTAGGTTGGCGTAGTTGGCGGGGCATTTGGCCCTGCGCAGACTACTGGATTCGCTTTCTAGCCTCTCTGCTGCACCGCTTTCGAGCATTGGCTGCAAACGCGGTTGCACCAGAGGTGCCCTTCTAAGGCGCAGACGGTACTCCCATCCGCAGAGCGTTTCAAGCATGCGCCGATGGTCGCTTGACGACTTTACTTGTCAAATCACCGAGAGTTATAAGAACAGCTCAAACCGTAACCCAATGGAAGGACGAACCTATGAGTCAAACCGGTCGGGACTACAGCGAAAAGCGCGATTTCATCCGCATGCGGGTCGATGCCGATGTCGTGTTGATTCATGAAGGAGATGAGGTTTCAGGGGTGTGCATCGACCTCTCCAGCAGCGGCATGCAGGTCGAAGCGCCGCGCCAGTTCGCGGTTGGCGACCGTTTGAGCGTACGCATCGACTCCGATCACGCCGCACTCAGCGGCCTTGAGGCCGAGACCGAAGTGGTCTGGATTCGAGCACAGGATGGCGGCGGCCAGAAACTCGGTCTGACCATTCTGAAGATGAAATAGCTACACACAAAAAAGGCGACCCTGAGGTCGCCTTCCTTTTTACCGGTCGCGATTAAAAATCGTCTTCGACCTGGCCGTCCTTCACTTTGAACTCGCGGTTCTGCAAGTAGGCATTGCGGATGAAGGTGTACTTGTCGCCGCTGATCAGCTTCTCACTCGACAGCAGGCTGGCGCGGGTGTCGACGATATTCAGACCAAAGATCGAGTTACGCACCGGCACATCGTTGATGTAGCGATACATGCCGGTGTAGCTGTCGACGTATTTCGAAGGTGCATCACGCAGCGTGCTTGGGCCCATCAGCGGCAGCATCACATAAGGACCGCTGCCGACGCCCCAGTAACCGAGGGTCTGACCGAAGTCTTCGTCGCTGCGATTCAGGCCCATCTTGGTGCCGACATCAAAGAAGCCGAGCAGACCAAACGTGGTGTTGAAGATCAGACGCGCAGTGTCAACACCAGCAGCGGCCGGTTTGGCCTGCAGGATGTTGTTGGCAAGGTTGGTGACATCACCGACGTTGCGGAACATGTTGTGAATGCCGTCTTCGAGGAACTGCGGAGTCACGAACTCGTAACCCTGCGCCAGTGGCTTCAGCGCGTAGGTGTCAACAAAGTCGTTAAACTGGAAGATTGGACGGTTAACGCTTTCCCAAGGGTCTTCTTCCGTTGCCGCCTGAGTGGCGAACGGAGCCAGCAACAGGCCGGCACATACACAAAGCTGAGCGAGCGGATTGCTCCAGCGCATAGAAAAACTCCTTGGATTTGTACTGTCGCGGACATCTGGGTCCGGGTGTTCAGGCCGCTAGTATAAGCGCAAAAGGCCGTTTGGACAGTCCGCGCAATGAAGCTGTCTGTAGGACGCTTCTCGAGCCGCCCTTCACACAGCTGTCATCCTACTGTCACTGACCTGCCCTAGTCTGATGGTTATTTCAGGGACGCTGCCATGACTCACGCCGAAACCTTGCCCGTCGCCGCGCCCAGACTGACCGCAGTACTGTTTGGTCTCAGCGGTTGTCTGGTGGATTTCGGTGCTCGTGCCAATCAACAGACGATCGCCCTGCCCGAGCACGCCGAGGCCACACCGGGCGCACTCGACAGCCTGCACAGCTTGCAGCGCCAGCAGATTCCCTGCGCCTGGCTGGATGAACTGCCCCATGCCCTAGCCCAATCGTTGTCGGCCTCACTGCCGGCGTCGATCAAACCTGCGCAACATTCGGCAACACTCAATCCGTGGCCTGCGCCAAATGCCTGCTGGCAAGCCTTGATGGACTTGAACGTCGCCAGTCTGGACGGCTGCGTGCTGGTCAGTGGCGAACCGCGCCTGCTACAGGCCGGCCTGAATGCCGGACTGTGGACCATCGGCCTCGCCTCCTGCGGCTCGCTGTGCGGTCTGGCGCCGGGAGAATGGCAAGCGCTGAGCCAGAAAGAACGCGAACAACTGCGTGGCAAGGCGACGATGCAGCTATTTGGCCTCGGCGTGCATTCGGTCATCGATCACTTGGGCGAGCTCGACACCTGTCTCGCCGACATCAGCCTGCGCCGGCTCAAAGGCGAAAAGCCCTGATCGGGATCATGCAGGTTTGCCGGGAGTGGATTAATCTAAAGGTCAGCCATAGACCTTTGGCGCGCGGCTGCGGTCAATGCCAGTGCCTATTGATAAAAGGAAAACACCATGCCCGCCCAAGAACTGCAAAAACAGCTCGATACCCTGCGCGAGCAGCTGGAGCAGAATCCGCCACTGTCGGAAGCTGAACGGGAAGATTTGCACGCGCTGATGAAGCAGATTGAATCGGAAATCAAACTTGAAACTGCCACGCAAGACGCCAGCATCGCTGATGGCGTCAATCTGGCGGTTGATCGTTTCGAACTCGAACACCCGGCTATTGCCGGCACCTTGCGCAATATCGTCAACGCGCTGGGCAGCATGGGGATCTGATCCCCCCCGAAACGCAAAAAGCCCTGCCATCACTGGCAGGGCTTTTTCATTTCCAGATTGGCAATGCAATCCCCTGTAGGAGTGAGCCTGCTCGCGATACCGGTGTGTCAGTTAACATCATCGTCAACTGAGACACCGGTATCGCGAGCAGGCTCACTCCTACAGTTGATCTTTATTGACGCACGAGGCGGTGATTCGGCAGCTGTACGCTTTCGGTGCTGCGATACGGATTGATATCCAGACCACCACGACGCACGTAACGTGCAAACACCGTGAGCTTCTCGGGTTTCAACAAGCGCTGCAGGTCAAGGAAAATCCGCTCCACACACTGCTCATGGAAGTCCGAGTGCTGACGGAAGCTGACGATGTATTCGAGCAGACTCGCATGATCCAGCGCCGAGCCACGATATTCCACCACCACTGTGCCCCAGTCTGGCTGGCTGGTCACCGGGCAGTTGGATTTGAGCAGATGGCTATACACCGTCTCTTCAACAATCCGCGATTCATCGCAACGCAGCAGTTCCGGGCGCGGATGCTCATAGTTGCTGACACTGATATCCAGATCGTCGATGCACACGCCCGGCAACGCCACAACGCCTTCTGCTTCAACGTCCTTCAGACTGCGAACCCGCACACCCACCGGTTTGCCTGCGGCGGCCGACAAATCCTTGACCAGCGTCGCTTCCAACGTGGCGATATCGGCAAACGCCGTCTGGTTCAGCGAGTTCAAATACAGTTTGAACGACTTCGATTCGATGATATTCGGCGAATCCGCCGGAATGCTGAATTCGCCGATCGCCACCACCGGCTTGCCCGACGGCAGCAGCCACGACAGCTCGAAGCAATTCCAGAAATCCACACCTTTATACGGCAGGGTGTCGGCGGTCAGGCCCAGCTCGGCCCATTTCGCGGTGCGCGGAATCGGGAACAGCAGGGACGGCGTATAGGTGGCGATGTATTCGCTGGATTTGCCCAGCGGCGAGTGTTCGGCTGCGGGATGCATGGCGGAAACCTGACTGAAGAATCAGCGGATTCTACCAGCCTTTGCCCGCGCCTTTGAGTGCTTACTGACTGACAGTCAGTTTGCCGACCATGCCCGCCTGATAATGCCCGGGAATATTGCAGGCAAACTCAAGGCTCGTCGCCTTGCTGAAGGTCCAGGTCAGCTCGGCAGTCTTACCCGGCTCGACCAGCACACTGTTCGGGTCGTCATGCTTCATGCCGTGGCCCATCGCTGCGTGATCCATGCCGGCCATATCGTGGGACATTTCCTTCATGCCGGTAGGCGTGAGCATGCCGCTTTGTTGCATCTGCAACATTTCCTGCTGGTGTCTGGCATGCATCGCTGCGTCGCCGAGATTGAATTCGTGCAACAACTGGCCTTTATTCACCAGCACAAAACGAACCGTCTCACCGGCCTTGACCTGAATCGCCTTGGGGTCGAACGACATGTCGTTCAGCACCACTTCAATGCTGCGCGTGGCTTTGGCGGCAGGCGCTGGCTGGCCGAAGTCGTAGGTGTGCGCGGGTGTCGCCCATACCGGCGAACTCAGCGCCAGCAGACAGGCGGCCAATGTCACGGATTTACGCAAAAACATGGTCGTACTCCAACAAGATAAGGTTCAGCCTGTGGGAAACTTTAGCCGCCCTGCGCTGGCATCTACCTGACAGGCAGATTACAACTTTGTCAGGTTGGCGTTTGTCGCCTGCGCTCACGGTATAAAGCTTTCGTTTTTACACCCCCGAACACACCCGAGTCGCCCATGAAACTGTTGATCGTCGAAGACCAAGCGAAAACCGGCCAATACCTGCGCCAGGGCCTGACCGAGGCCGGGTTCAATACGGAACTGGTGGCCGACGGCAACAGCGGTCAGCAACTGGCGCTGAGCGGTGACTACGCGCTGCTGATCCTCGACGTGATGCTACCGGGCCGCAACGGCTGGCAGATTTTGCACGCAGTGCGCAGCGCCGGGCTGGATACGCCGGTACTTTTTCTGACGGCCAAAGACGCGGTGGAGGACAGGGTTCACGGCCTCGAACTCGGCGCCGACGACTACCTCGTCAAACCGTTCGCTTTCTCCGAACTACTGGCGCGGGTGCGCAGCCTGTTGCGTCGTGGCAGCGCCACGCCACAGGAAACCAGCCTGCAACTGGCCGACCTGCGTCTGGACCTGATTCGCCGCCGGGTCGAGCGCAGTGGCCAGCGCATCGACCTGACCGCCAAGGAGTTCGCGCTGTTGGAAATGCTCCTGCGTCGCCAAGGTGAAGTGCTGCCGAAATCGCTGATCGCCTCACAGGTCTGGGACATGAATTTCGACAGCGACACCAATGTCATCGAAGTGGCGATCCGCCGTTTGCGTCTGAAAATCGATGACGAATTCCCCAACAAACTGATCCACACCGTGCGCGGCATGGGTTACGTGCTCGAAGAGCGTGGCGCCTGATGCGTCGGTTGTCCCTGAGTTCGCGCCTGGCCTTGTTGTTTGCTGCGTGCACCGCCGTGGTTTCACTGTTCGCCGGCGTGCTGTTCAACCGTGCCAGCGAGGCGCACTTCATCGAACTTGACCAGCAACAACTGGACGGCAAGTTGATCGGCCTGCGCCGCGCCCTGCAAGATCTTCAACCCGCTCAACGTGAAGCACGGCTGGCGGATGAGCTGAGCCGCCAGGCCGATCTGTCGCTGCGCATCACTGGCGGCGACGGCCAACGCTGGTACGACAGTTCGACGCAGATTCCCCAGGATTTGCCGCAACAACCTGGCCTGTCGACGACCAGCAATGACGGCACCGATTACCGTGTGCTTAACGCCCCGCTCTACCCGGACAAAACCGATTCGCCGCAATTGACCTTGCTGCTGGACATCACCCATCACCAACACTTCCTGCAACGTATGCAGCACCTGATCTGGCTGACGGTCGGCCTCTCGGCGCTGGCCACCGCTTTGCTCGGTGCCTGGGCGGCACGCAGCGGCTTGCGTCCGTTGCGCCGCATGAGCGCGGTCGCCCGTGGGATTTCCGCACAATCGCTCCACGCCCGACTGCCGGAGGCGCAAATGCCGCCAGAGCTTGCGGAAATGGCCCACAGCTTCAACGCCATGCTCGCACGCCTCGACGACTCGTTTCAGCGGCTCTCGGCGTTTTCCGCCGACATTGCCCATGAGCTGCGCACACCGCTGTCGAACCTGCTGACCCACACTCAGGTCACCCTCACCCGCCCCCGACCGATCGAGGATTACCGCGAAGCGCTGCACAGCAACCTCGAAGAACTGCAATGGATGGCGCAACTGGTCAACGACATGTTGTACCTGGCCAAGGCAGATCACGGTTTGCTGATGCCCAAGCGTGAACCGCTGGAACTGGCGGATGAGGCCGATGTGTTGCTGGAGTTTTTTGCGCCGCTGGCCGAGGACGCCGGGATCAAACTAAGTCGTGAGGGCAACGCGCGGATCGAGGGTGATCGCAGCATGTTGCGCCGGGCCCTGTCGAATCTGCTGGATAACGCGCTGCGCTTTACCCCGACTGAGGGCTATGTGAGCGTGCGGATCGTTGATCAAACGAACGCCGTTGGCATTTCAGTCGAGAACAGTGGCGAGGGGATTTCAGCTGAGATGCTGCCACGTTTGTTCGACCGGTTTTATCGGGCGGATCCGGCGCGTCAGGAAGGCAGCAGTGAGCACGCGGGGTTGGGGTTGGCGATTACTCAGTCGATCATCCGCGCCCATGGTGGGCAGATTCGTTGCGAATCCGAAGCGGGATGGACGCGGTTTGTGATTGAGCTGCCTCGAACCTGATCGTTCCCACGCTCTGCGTGGGAATGCTGCCCGGGACGCTCCGCGTCCCTTCCAGAGCCGAACGCGGAGCGTCCGTTGAGGCATTCCCACGCAGAGCGTGGGAACGAGCATGGAGTCGTTTACGAATATCTCAGGGCGTGAGCCGGTTCGATCTTCGCCGCCCGCCACGCCGGATACACCGTCGCCAAAAAGCTCAGAATAAACCCCGCCGAGCAAATCAACAGCACATCCCCGCCCTGCAATTCCGACGGCAGATTGCTGACGAAATACACATCAGAACTGAAGATGTGCTGCCCGCTGACTCGCTCGATCCAGCCCACGATTTGACTGACATTCAGCGCGGCGATCACACCCAACACGCCGCCAATGATCGTGCCGACAATGCCGATCACCGTGCCCTGCACCATGAAGATCGCCATGATCTGCCGGGGCGTGGCGCCGATGGTACGGAGGATCGCGATATCCGCGCCCTTGTCGTTCACCACCATGATCAGGGTCGCGATGATGTTGAACGCCGCCACCGCGACGATCATCAGCAACAGCAGACCGATCATGGTTTTTTCCATTTTCATCGCGCTGAACAGGCTGCCCTGGGTGTGCGTCCAGTCGTCAGCCTTGAACTCGGCGCCCAAACCGGCGGCGATGTCCGAGGAGACTTTCGGTGCCGCGTACAGATCTTTCACCGCCAGACGCACGCTCTGCACCTGATTCGGTTCCCAATGCTGCATGGTCGCGGCGTCAGCGACGTGGATCAGGCCCATCGAGCCGTCCAGCTCGGCACCCACCTTGAACACACCCACCACGTTCAGTCGCTGCATGCGCGGCGTGATGCCACCCGGTGCGGTGCTCACTTCCGGGACGATCAGGGTGATCTTGTCGCCGACATTGAGGCGGAAACGCCGCGCGGTGATTTCACCAATCACCACACCGAACTCGCCCGGTTTCAACGCGTCGAGTCGCCCCTGCACGATGTGCTGGGCAACAATTGACACCTTGCCTTCCTGCGCCGGATCGACGCCGCTGATCTGGATCGGCTGCATCAACCCTTTATAGGAGAGCATGCCTTCCATTTCGGTGAACGGCACGGCGGCAGTCACTTCAGGATTCTTCATTGCGGCGGCAGCAACCGGCTGCCAGTCATCAATCGGCTTAACGCCAACGATGGTCGCGTGCGGCACCATGCCGAGGATGCGCGAGCTCATTTCGCGCTGGAAGCCGTTCATCACCGACAACACCACGATCATCGCCAGCACGCCAAGGGCGAGACCGATCATCGAGGTCATCGAAATGAACGAAACAAAGCGATTGCGGCGCTTGGCGCGGGTATAGCGCGTGCCGATAAAGATCGATAACGGTCTGAACATTCGCTGGGGCACCGTATAAAAATAAAAGACCCGACGTCTTTACAGACGCCGGGTTTCAGCCAATCAGATGGGCGTGAGGCGACCTTCTTGCAGGTGCAGTACGCGATCCATCTGGCGAGCCAGGTTCATGTCGTGGGTCACCACCAGAAACGCAGTGCGCATCGAAGTGCTGAGTTCCAGCATCAAATCCTGAATGCCCTGGGCGGTGTGGGAGTCGAGGTTGCCCGTCGGCTCGTCGAGCATCACCAGGCCCGGCTTGTTCACCAGGGCGCGCGCGATGGCCACACGTTGACGCTCACCACCGGACAGCTCAGACGGTTTGTGCTCCAGACGATGGCCGAGGCCGACGCGCTCCAACAATGCCGTAGCGCGCTGACGCGCTTCCGGGATCGGCGTCTTGCCGATCAGCAGCGGCATGCAGACGTTTTCCAGCGCGGTGAATTCCGGCAGCAAGTGGTGGAACTGGTAGACGAAACCGAGCGCACGGTTACGCAGCAGGCCCCGCTTCTTCTCGCTCAGTGCCGACAGCTCTTCGCCGTCGAGCCAGACGCTGCCCTTGGTTGGCGTATCCAGACCACCAAGCAGGTTGAGCAAGGTACTTTTGCCCGAACCCGAGGTGCCGACGATCGCCACACGCTCGCCCGGGCGCAACTCCAGTTGCAGGCCGGCCAGCACTTCTACCGATTCCGGGCCTTCCTCGTAGGATTTGCCCAGGTTACGGCAGCTCAAGATTGCTTGTTCACTCATGCCCGACTCACTCATAACGTAGCGCCTCCGCCGGCTGGGTGCGCGCGGCACGCCAGGCGGGATACAGGGTGGCGAGGAAACTCAGAACCAACGCCGCCGCACAGACCATGACGACATCCTGGCTCTGCACCTGCGACGGAAGATAATCAATGAAATACACATCAGCATTAAGGAATTTGTGGCCGATCAGGCCTTCCAGTGCCGAGATCGCGGCGCTGACGTTGAGCGCGGCGAGAATCCCGAGCACCGCACCAATCGCCGTGCCGACCACACCGATCACCGTGCCTTGCACCATGAACGTGCGCATGATCGTGCCCGGCGTCGCGCCCAACGTACGCAGAATGGCGATGTCGCCCTTCTTGTCGTTGACCACCATCACCAGCGTGGAAATGATGTTGAACGCAGCGACGGCGACGATCAGCAACAACAGCAGGCCGATCATGGCTTTTTCCATGCGGATCGCCTGATACAGATTGCCGTGGGTGCGCGTCCAGTCGCGGGCGTAGTAATGGTCTTCGCCAAGCTGCTGGGCGATGTTCCATGCTACGCGTGGCGCCTGGAACAAATCGTCGAACTTCAGGCGGATGCCCTGCACCTGATCCGGTTTCCAGCGGTGCATCTTCGCCAGATCCTGCAGGTTGGTGACGCCCAGATAGCCGTCGAGCTCACCGGCGCCGACATGGAAAATGCCGACCACGGTGAAGCGCTTCATGCGCGGGAACATCCCGGCCGGGGTCACGCTGACCTCCGGCGCAACAAAGGTGACCTTGTCACCGATGCCCACGCCCAGCTTGGTCGCGGCCTTGTCGCCGATGACGATGCCGAAGCTGCCCGGCGTCAAATCGTCGAGTTTGCCCTGCTTCATGAAGTTGTCGATGATCGACACATTGCGCTCGAGCGCAGGGTCAATGGCATTGAGCAACACCTTGGACACCTGACCGTTATTGGTCAGCAGACCCTGCATCTGGGTGAACGGCGCAACCGCCGTCACCTGCGGGTTCTGCTTGACCTTGGTCGCCAGGCTTTGCCAATCGTTGATCGGCTCAGTGGATTCAATGGTCGCGTGGGGCACCATGCCCAGCACGCGGGTGCGCATCTCATGATCGAAGCCATTCATCACCGACAGCACGACGATCATCACGACCACGCCAAGGGCGAGCCCGATCATCGAAGTCAGGGAAATGAATGACACAAAATGATTGCGACGCTTTGCACGGGTATAACGCGTGCCGATAAATACGAAGAGAGGTCTGAACATGTCGGGGCTTGTTCGGAGGGAAAAGGAACGTCCTTGTGGCGGCGGGAGGTTAACAAGCTTTCATTTCGAGCAACCCCGCCCCCCTAGCGGGGC
>NZ_CDROCK010000027.1:0-89737 GCF_977020205.1 Pseudomonas sp. AIG
AACCTACGACCAATTGGTTAAAAGCCAACTGCTCTACCAACTGAGCTAACGACCCAAAAATGGTCGGGGTAAGGGGATTCGAACTCCTGACATCCTGCTCCCAAAGCAGGCGCGCTACCGGACTGCGCTATACCCCGGCTTGAAATTGGCTCCGTGACCAGGACTCGAACCTGGGACCCAATGATTAACAGTCATTTGCTCTACCGACTGAGCTATCACGGAACTACATATTTCAATTTACAACGGTGAAACTTGTTGCATCTAGTCACTCGTTCGCATCGCTGCGTTCGTGTGTCTGAGGCGCGCTATTCTACAACCTAGAACACCTCTGTCAACCCCCTAAATTGCTTTCAAGTTAATGATTTGCAACTTATTTCAGATTTCAACTCAGTGAGCTGAGACCGTCTTGGCGACTGACTGCGGGGCGCACTTTACAAGCCTTTTCCTTTGAGTTCAACAGCCTAACGAAAAAAAAGGCCCCACAATGTGGGGCCTGCCAATTTTCATTGGCGTTTGGACTTAGTTGAAAACGATTTCGTCGTTCTCGACCTTGCCGGTTGCCGTGTCGCCTGGCATGAAATGACCCGAGAGGATCAATTGCGCCAGCGGGTTTTCGATCCAGCGCTGAATCGCCCGTTTCAAAGGACGTGCGCCATACACCGGGTCGTAACCAACGGCGATCAGCTTGTCCATCGCTTCGGGACTGAGTTCCAGCTTCAGCTCGCGCTCGGCCAGACGGCTGCGCAGACGGCCCAACTGAATCTCGGTAATGCCCGCGATCTGATCCCGTGCCAAAGGCTCGAAGATCACCACTTCGTCGACCCGGTTGATGAACTCCGGACGGAAGTGCGACGTCAGCGCATCCATCACCGCAGCACGCTGTGCCTCACGATCACCGACCAGCTCCTGAATCTGCACAGAGCCGAGGTTAGAAGTCATGACGATCACGGTATTGCGGAAATCCACCGTACGGCCATGGCTGTCGGTCAGGCGACCATCCTCAAGCACTTGCAGGAGGATGTTGAACACATCCGGGTGAGCCTTCTCGACTTCGTCCAGCAGGATCACCGAGTACGGCTTGCGGCGCACCGCTTCGGTCAGATAACCGCCCTCTTCGTAGCCGACGTATCCCGGTGGCGCACCGATCAGGCGAGCCACGGAATGTTTCTCCATGAACTCGGACATGTCGATCCGCACCATCGCCTCTTCAGTGTCGAAGAGGAATTCGGCCAGTGCCTTGCACAGCTCGGTTTTACCGACACCGGTCGGGCCGAGGAACATGAACGAGCCGCTTGGACGATTCGGGTCGGACAACCCGGCTCGCGAACGCCGGACTGCGTTGGCCACGGCAACCACGGCTTCTTCCTGACCGATCACCCGTTTGTGCAACAGACTTTCCATCTTCATCAGCTTGTCGCGCTCGCCTTCGAGCATTTTCGACACGGGGATTCCGGTCCACTTCGACACGACTTCGGCGATTTCTTCTTCCGTCACCTTGCTGCGCAGCAACTGGTTTTCGCTCTTGCCGTGCTGATCGACCATTTGCAGGCTGCGCTCCAGATCCGGGATCACCCCGTACTGCAACTCGGCCATGCGATTGAGGTCGCCTTTACGGCGTGCCGCTTCCAGTTCCTGCCGCGATTGTTCGATCTTCTGCTGAATCTGTGCAGAACCCTGCACCTCGGCTTTTTCCGAGTTCCAGATTTCTTCCAGATCGGAATACTCACGTTCGAGACGGACGATTTCTTCCTGGAGTTTCTCCAGACGTTTCATCGCCGCTTCGTCGCTTTCTTTTTTCAGCGCCTGGGATTCCACCTTCAACTGAATCAGGCGCCGCTCCAGACGATCGAGCACTTCCGGCTTGGAATCGATTTCCATGCGGATACGGCTGGCGGCCTCGTCGATCAGGTCGATGGCCTTGTCCGGCAACTGTCGGTCAGTGATGTAGCGATGGCTGAGCTTGGCCGCGGCGATGATCGCGCCGTCGGTGATCGCCACCTTGTGGTGAACCTCGTAACGCTCTTTGAGGCCACGCAGGATGGCGATGGTGTCTTCTTCGCTCGGCTCATCCACCAGGACTTTCTGGAAGCGTCGCTCGAGGGCCGCGTCCTTCTCTATATATTGGCGGTACTCGTTGAGCGTGGTCGCGCCGACGCAGTGCAACTCACCGCGAGCCAACGCTGGCTTGAGCATGTTGCCGGCGTCCATCGAGCCTTCGCCTTTACCGGCACCGACCATGGTGTGCAGTTCGTCGATGAACAGGATGATCTGCCCTTCCTGTTTCGACAGCTCGTTGAGCAGCGATTTCAGGCGCTCTTCGAACTCACCGCGATACTTGGCACCGGCAATCAGCGCACCCATATCCAGCGAGAGCAGACGCTTGCCTTTGAGGCCGTCCGGCACTTCGCCGTTGATGATGCGCTGGGCCAGACCTTCGGCAATCGCGGTTTTACCCACGCCAGGTTCGCCGATCAGCACCGGGTTGTTCTTGGTGCGACGTTGCAGAACCTGAATGGTGCGACGGATTTCGTCATCACGACCAATCACCGGATCGAGCTTGCCGTCCTCGGCGCGCTTGGTCAGGTCGACGGTGTATTTATCCAGCGCCTGCCGCGACTCTTCGTGGTTGGCGTCGTTTACCGCTTCGCCGCCACGCAGGTTGTTGATCGCGTTTTCCAGGGCTTTCTTGCTAACGCCCTGGCCGAGCAGCAACTTGCCGAGCTTGCTGTTCTCGTCCATCGCGGCGAGCAACACCAGTTCGCTGGAAATGAACTGGTCGCCCTTCTGCTGGGCCAGACGATCGGCTTGATTGAGCAGGCGCGCCAAATCCTGCGACATGTTGACGTCGCCGGTGGGGTTCTGGATTTTCGGTAATTGGTCGAGCTCTTTGGTCAGCTCTTTGCGCAAGCTGTTGACGTCGAAGCCCACCTGCATCAGCAGAGGTTTGATCGAACCACCCTGCTGCTCAAGCATGGCTTGCATCAAGTGCGCCGGCTCAATCGCCGGATGATCGTGGCCGACTGCCAACGACTGGGCGTCGGACAAGGCCAACTGTAATTTGCTGGTTAAACGGTCTATTCGCATAAGTCACCTTCCTTTTGAGCAGGCCGGACCTAAAAACCATCCTGAATAAAGAAACCTGCCAGATACCGCTATAGATGCGGTCGATTCTGCAAGATTCAAGCGCCAGAGGGTTGATTCAGGTCAGGCAAGTCTAGCGGGTAAGCCAGATAAGAGAGGCAAAGCGACCGGTGCGCGAAGCACGGCGATAGGAGAAGAAGCGCGGATCGGTCACGGTGCAGAAACCGCCGCCATAAACCGCTGTGACACCACGGGCTGCCAGACGCAGGCGCGCCAGCATATAGATGTCCGCCATGAACTTGCCGGCATTGATGCTTGGTACAAAGGCTTCGGCTGCTTCCGGCAGTTGATTGATGAAGACTTCCCGCACTTCCGGGCCGACTTCAAAGGCTTGCGGGCCGATGGCCGGACCGAGCCAGACCAAAACGTCTCCAGCCGGAACATCAAGGCTGTCGAGAGTTGCTTCAAGCACGCCCGCCGCCAGACCGCGCCAACCGGCGTGAGCCGCAGCAACGCGAGTGCCGGCGCGATCGCAGAATAATGCAGGCAAGCAGTCCGCCGTCATCGCCGCACAGGCAATACCGGGCGTTGCTGTCCAACTGGCATCGGCGGTCGCAACGATGCCCGGATCAGCATGCGCCACGGCGATCCCGTGCACTTGCTGCAACCAGGCAGGCTGTATAGAGAAGTGATCGGTCAGGCGCCGTCGGTTCTCGGCAACAGCCTCAGGACGATCATCGACATGATCGCCCAGATTGAGGCTGTCGAACGGCGCCTCGCTGACACCGCCCTCGCGGGTGGTGACGCAGGCTTTGACGCTGGCCGGCGCAGGCCAGTCCGGCGTCAGCCAGTTCATCCGATGAAGGCCTCGCGATCCTGCTTGAGCAAGGTCAGCAGCCAGACGAAATCTTCCGGCAGCGGCGATTCCCAGCTCATGCGCTCACCGGTCGTCGGATGATCCAGCTCCAGGAAGCGCGCGTGCAGGGCCTGACGCGGGAAGTGCTTGAGGGATTCAACCATCGTCGGGTTCGCCGCTGGCGGAATGCGGAAACGACCGCCGTACGCCGGGTCGCCGACCAACGGGAAGTTGATGTGCGACATGTGCACGCGAATCTGGTGAGTACGACCGGTTTCCAGCTTCACCCGTACGTGGGTGTGCGAACGGAAACGCTCCAGCACGCGGTAGTGGCTGACGGCAGGCTTGCCGCCTTCCATCACCGCCATGCGCTGGCGCTGCTGGCCGTGGCGACCGATCGGGGCGTTGATCTTGCCACCGGCGGTGACCACACCGATCACGATGCACTCATAGATGCGGCTGACGCTGCGGCTCTGCAACTGAGTAACCAGTTTGGTCTGCGCCTGAATGGTCTTGGCCACCACCATCAGACCGGTGGTGTCCTTGTCCAGACGATGCACGATGCCGGCGCGCGGGACATTGATGATGTCCGGCACGTGGTGCAGCAAGGCGTTGAGCAGCGTGCCATCGGCGTGACCGGCAGCCGGGTGCACCACCAGGCCCGCAGGCTTGTTGATCACCAGGATATCGTCGTCTTCGTAGACGATGTCGAGCTCGATGTCCTGGGCGATCCATTCGCCCTGGGCTTCCTGCTCGGCAGTCAGCTCAAGGATGGCACCGCCGTGCACGATGTCGCGAGGGCGGATGACCGCCCCGTCCACAGTCAGGCGACCTTCTTTGATCCAGGCGGAAAGGCGCGAGCGAGAGTGCTCAGCGAAGAGTTGGGCAGCGACTTGATCGAGGCGTTGGCCGCCCAATTCGGACGGCACCTCTGCGCGAAGTTCAATTTTATCGGACATGCTCTGACTGTGCGTCGGCACAGCTTTTGGTTTCGGCTGCGCGCTTGTGGTTAAATACGGCGTCTTTTGCCCCGAGGCTTTTCAACGGGGCGCTCATCATAACAGGACGGCCCCGCCCAAGACAGCGGCCGTCATAGGGACGCAAGCCGCCATGCAAGTGAAACACCTGCTGCTGATCGCCATCCTCGCATTGACCGCTGCTTGCTCATCGAAGGAAGTCGTAGACGAAAACCTCAGCGAAGCCGAGCTGTATCAGCAGGCTCAGACTGACCTGGACAACAACAGCTACACCAGCGCCACAGCCAAGCTGAAGGCTCTGGAGTCGCGTTATCCGTTCGGTCGCTACGCCGATCAGGCGCAGCTGGAGCTGATCTACGCCAACTATAAGAACGCCGAGCCGGAAGCTGCAAAGTCTGCCGCCGAGCGTTTCATTCGTTTGCATCCGCAGCACCCGAACGTGGATTACGCCTATTACCTGAAAGGTCTGACGTCTTTCGACCAGGACGTCGGCCTGCTGGCGCGCTTCCTGCCGCTGGACATGACCAAGCGTGACCCGGGCGCTGCCCGCGACTCCTACAACGAGTTCGCCCAGCTGACCAGCCGCTACCCGAACAGCCGCTACGCGCCGGACGCCAAGCAGCGCATGATCTACCTGCGCAACCTGCTGGCCGCCTACGAAATCCACGTGGCCGACTACTACCTGACCCGTCAGGCCTATGTCGCCGCAGCCAACCGTGGTCGTTACGTCGTAGAAAACTTCCAGGAAACCCCATCGGTCGGCGACGGCCTGGCGGTAATGACGGAAGCCTATCAGCGTCTGCACCTCGACGAACTGGCGACCACCAGCCTGGAAACCCTGAAGCTCAACTACCCGAACCACCCGAGCCTGCAAGACGGTCAGTTCGTGCCACGGGTTGCCGAAGCCGATAACCGCTCGTTCCTGAGCAAGGCGACGCTGGGCCTGATCGAGTCGCGTCCACCGCTGCCGCCGGGCGAAACCCGCGCCAACCAGGATGTGCAGAAGCAGTTCCAGGACGCGAAAGACGCGATCCCGAACGAGCTCAAGCCTAAAGACGAAAACGGCGACGTGATCGAAGAGCCAGAGCCTGAGTCGAGCAACACTGACCGTTCGTGGTTCAGCTACATGACCTTCGGCGTGTTCGACTGATCACACCGGATGGACAAAAAAGGGAGATCTGCGGATCTCCCTTTTTCATGTCCGCGCTTTAATAGGCTGTGCGCTTGTCGGGTCCTTGGCTAAACTGCCGGATCATCAGTCGAAAAGCCGCTCATCATGCTTCGTTTATTGTTCTGGATTGTCGTGATTTTCGCCGCCATCTGGCTGTGGCGTAAATTCAAGGCGCCCGCCGCATCCAATCAATCCAACCGTGCCTCTCGCGAGCAGGACGCCCCGCCAATGGTGCGCTGCGCTCATTGCGGCGTGCATCTGCCACGCGACCGCGCGCTGAGCGTCCAACAACAGTGGTATTGCAGCCAGGCTCACCTCGAGCAAGGCCCGGGTGCCAGTGATCGCTGAGGCCACTCACGCCGACAGCAAACAGGCGCAGCGCCTGCTGCGCCTTTATCATCTTTACCGTTTAAGCGTCGGCATCACCCTGGTGTTGCTGATCTCCAGCAACATGGACAACCGCCTGCTGACGTCGGCCAACGACGAATTGCTGCGCGGCGGCAGTTGGCTGTACCTGATCCTCAACATTCTGTTGGTGGTGTTTCTTGAAAACCCCCGACGGCCGGCGCAGCTGTTCAGCCTGGCCCTCGTCGATGTCCTGCTTTTATGCGCTTTGTTCTTTGCGGCGGGCGGTGTAGGCAGTGCGCTGGGCAATCTGCTGATTGTCTCGGTGGCGATCAGCAACACCTTGCTTAGGCGGCGCATCGGTCTGCTGATCGCCGCTATCGGTGCGCTGGGCATCGTCGGCTCGAGTTTCCTGCTGGGTTTCAACCACCCCCTGAGCGCCAATGAATACTTGCAAGCCGGCACCCTCGGCGCGCTGTGTTTTGCCGCGTCGTTGCTGGTGCAGGGGCTGATCCGTCGCCTCGAAGTCAGCGAAACACTGGCCGAGCAACGCGCCAGCGAAGTGGTCAGCCTCGAAGCGCTCAACGCGCTGATTCTGCAACGCATGCGGACCGGCATTCTGGTGCTTGATGAAGAGCGCCGGGTGCAACTGGCCAACCACAGCGCACAAACCCTGCTCGCGCAATCGCACCTTCAGGGGCATTTGATCGACGAATATTCCACGGCGCTGGTCGATCGCTTGCAGCTGTGGATGAACAACCCGACCCTGCGCCCGCAGAGCCTGAAAATCCCCGGTAATGGCCTCGAACTGCAACCCAGCTTTATCGCCCTCGAACAGAGCCCCAACCAGCAAACCCTGGTGTTTCTCGAAGACCTCGCGCAAATCGCCCAACAAGCCCAGCAACTGAAACTCGCCGCACTCGGGCGTCTGACTGCCGGCATCTCCCACGAGATCCGCAATCCGCTGGGTGCGATCAGCCACGCCGCACAGCTATTGGCTGAATCCGAGGAACTCGACAGCGCCGATCGGCGTCTGACGCAGATTATTCAAGATCACTCCCAGCGCATGAACCGAGTCATCGAAAACGTCCTGCAACTGTCCCGCCGCCAGCAGAGCGCGCCACAACGGCTGGATCTCAAGCCGTGGCTGGAAAACTTCGTCGCCGAGAGCCGCGAACAGGCCAGCGAGCGCCAGCAGATTCATCTGCGGATCAACTCGGGGGAGTTCATCACGCTGATGGACCCCAACCAGCTCACGCAAATTCTCGACAACCTGTTACGCAACGGCTGGCGCCACAGCGCTCTGTTGCACGATCAGGCCGAAGTCTGGCTGGCCCTGTTCAGCGATCCCAACAGCCAATTGGCAGTCCTCGAAGTGCAGGACAACGGCCCCGGCGTCCCGGCCGATGAACAGGCGCATCTATTCGAACCCTTCTTCACCACCAGCAGCCAGGGCACCGGCCTTGGGCTTTATCTGTCCCGTGAGCTGTGCGAAAGCAACCAAGCGCGCCTAGACTTCCAATCACGCCAAGGCGGCGGCTGCTTTCGCATCACCTTTGCTCACGGACGGAAACAAAGTTGAACACGAGCCCACGGCAAAAAATCCTCATCGTCGACGACGAACCGGATATCCGCGAACTCCTGGAAATCACCCTGGGACGGATGAAACTCGACACCTACAGCGCGCGTAACCTGAGCGAAGCCCAGGCGCTGCTGAACCGCGAGGGCTTCGATCTGTGCCTGACCGACATGCGGTTGCCCGACGGTACAGGGCTGGAGCTGGTGCAGCATATTCAGCAACGTTATCCACAACTGCCGGTGGCGATGATCACCGCGTACGGCAGTCTGGAAACAGCCATCAACGCTTTGAAGGCAGGTGCTTTCGACTTTCTGACCAAACCGGTAGACCTCACCCGCTTGCGCGAACTGGTCGGTACAGCCCTGCGCATGCCAGCCGTGGGTGGGGTTTGCACCTCGATTGATCGACGGCTGCTGGGTGATTCACTGCCAATGCGCAACCTGCGCAAACAAATCGACAAACTTGCTCGCAGCCAGGCGCCGGTGTACATCAGCGGCGAGTCGGGCAGTGGCAAAGAACTGGTCGCGCGCCTGATTCACGAACAGGGTCCGCGTGCCAGCCAGCCGTTTATCCCAGTGAACTGCGGAGCGATTCCGTCAGAGCTGATGGAAAGCGAGTTCTTCGGCCATCGCAAAGGCAGTTTCACCGGCGCCGTCGAGGACAAACCCGGACTGTTTCAAGCGGCCCATGGCGGCACGTTGTTTCTTGATGAGGTGGCGGACTTGCCGTTGTCGATGCAGGTAAAACTGCTGCGGGCGATCCAGGAAAAAGCCGTTCGCAGTGTCGGTGGTCAGCAGGAAAGCGTGGTTGATGTGCGGATTCTTTGCGCCACGCACAAGGATCTCGACGCTGAAGTGGCTGCCGAGCGTTTCCGTCAGGACCTTTATTACCGCTTGAACGTGATCGAACTGCGCGTGCCGTCGCTGCGTGAGCGGCGCGATGACATAGAAGTGCTGGCGGCGCATATGCTCAAGCGTTTGGCCAAGGACACGGGTCAACCAGTGGCGCGCTTGCATGCGCAGGCGTTGGAAGCGCTGAAGAACTATCGCTTTCCGGGGAATGTGCGGGAGTTGGAGAACGTGCTCGAACGGGCGCACACCTTGTGTGAAAACCGGACGATCGAGGCTGGGGATTTACGCCTGAGCGAGGGCAACTGCGCGGCGGAGGGCGGGATCGCCGATCTGACGCAGATCGACAACCTTGAGGATTATCTGGAGAACGTCGAGAGAAAGCTGATTCTGCAAGCGCTGGAAGAAACCCGCTGGAATCGTACGGCAGCGGCGCAGCGTCTGAGTCTTTCGTTCAGGTCGATGCGTTATCGGCTGAAAAAACTCGGCCTGGATTGAGGGCCCCTTCGCGAGCAAGCTCGCTCCCACATTGGATTTTGTGAACGACAAAGATCAACTGTGGGAGCGAGCTTGCTCGCGAAAGCGATCTGCCAGGCTCCAGAGATATACCTGACTAAATACGGCCTTCCGGTGCATACGGCGTCGGATCAATAATCGGCGCCCTTCCCAGCATCACATCGGCAAACAACTGACACGACGCCGGCGCCAGCACCAGCCCATTGCGGTAATGCCCGCAGTTCAGCCACAACCCGTCAAACCCCGGCACCCGGCCAATATACGGAATGCCCTCCGGCGACCCCGGACGCAACCCCGCCCAGTGCCCGACCACTTCGGCATCGGCCAACGCTGGCAATAACTCCACCGCCGAAGCCTTGAGACTTTCCAGCGCCACATCGGTCGGCGTCTTGTCGTAACCTTCGTGCTCCAGCGTGCTGCCAATCAGAATGTGGCCGTCGCGACGCGGAATCGCATAACGCCCTTTTGCCAGCACCATGCTCGGCAGAAAATCCGCCGCACACTTGTAGAGAATCATCTGGCCTTTGACTGGCTCGACCGGCAATGTCAGATCCAGCGTCTTGAGCAGATCGCCGCTCCACGCCCCAGCAGTCAGCACGACCTGATCGCCCTTGATCACACCCTTCGACGTCTCGACGCCAACAACCTGCTCACCTTCGCGGACAAACCCGCTGACTTCGCACTGCTCGTGAATCGTCACGTTCGGCATCGCTTGCAGCGCCGCTTTCAACGATTTCACCAGACGCGGATTGCGCACGTTGGCGACATCCGCCATGTAGATCGCCCGCGAGAAGCCGCCCCCGAGCACCGGCACCGCATCATGCGCCGCCGAGATATCCACAGCCCGCAACGGACGATTTTCCCGCTTGGCCCAGGCCAGCGCTTCGGCCTCATCGTCCAGATCCAGCCAGTACAGGCCGGTGGTGTGCACTTCAGGATCAACGCCAGTGTCGGCAAACAAACGCTCGCCGAGCTGTGGATAAAAGTCCTGCGACCAGTGCGCCAGTGCGGTAACCGCCGGGCTATAGCGCCACGGATACAACGGCGAAACGATACCGCCGCCCGCCCAGGACGATTCCTGGCCGAGGTTCGAGCGATCGAGCAGCACCACGCTGCGCACTTCGGAGGCGAGGTTGTAGGCGGTCAGCAGGCCAATCACCCCGCCACCGACAATCACCACTTGCTGTTGCCTGGTCATGTTTGTTCCAACCGTAAAAAAGACAGTGGGCGCAAAAGGCACCCGAAAGAAAGCGCCTCAGCGGCCCCAGCAATCCTTGGTGGTCAGCCCGGTGGTCGCGTTGTTCATGCTGCGGACACCGGTGTTGTTCAGGGTGAAATCCCCGCACTTGTCGGTGGCCATGGAGGTACCCGTTTTACGGGTGGCGGTCAGCAGGAAGGTTTGGTCAGCAATGGTCGGAGTGAGGGTGTAGAAATCATTGCCCGTGCTCAGACCGGTGATGCCGGTATAGACATTGTTCTTGGTGTAGAAGCGTTCGAGGCTCTGTGCCTGCTCCGAGAGCAGCGATACCACTTCGGCGCGGCGGCCCTTTTTCAGGTACTCGGTATAGCTCGGTGCGGCGATGGTGATGACGATCCCGATGATCGCAATCACGATCATGATTTCGATCAGGGTGAAGCCTCGGTTGAATCTGCGCATGCCTCAAACTCTCGCTTACTGTATTTGTCGCCACATGATACGACGGCTGCCGCCACCGCCCTTTTCTACAATGATCGTGATGGTGCCACTGGTGTCGGTCGTACCCTTGCGCTTGCCATCGCTGGAGACGAAGTTCAGGGTCGGAATGCCACCGGTGAATATTACGCCGCTGGATATCGTGTCATTGCTGTCGACCAAACCGTCAGTGTTGGTGTCCAGCACGGCGTAATTGAGCATCTTACCGCTGAACGCATCCAGTTCGACCAGTTTGCCAGTGCCAAAACTCGCACAGGGATCGGTGGTATCAACACTCGCCGTGGTAAAGACAACACGGCCCAGCACGATACTCGCCTGATTGATCACCCGCTCTCCAGTCAGCACGTTGTTGTATACCAGCGGAAGATACCAACCCTTCTCCGCCGGATACGTCGTGTCATTCTGCGTTGTGGTCAGAAACTGTCCAGAGCTGCCGGAGAATGATCCGGTGATCGCCTGCGGCTGCAAACTGCTGACAGTCAGTTGACCAGAACCTCCATCGGCGTCCCACACGGAATAGAACGCCTGCAAATCCTTGTTGGTCTTGTCGGCCGTTTCGTTGAACTTGCCGGTACCGACGAAGACCTGTTTGCCGCCCAGCGCGTTATCAGCCAGTAACGGCTGCGCGGTGATCGGTTGAGTCGCCCCGCCCGCCGTGGTGAATAGTGGCTTGCCGGAAAACGCCACGCCCCAACTATCGGAGGACGTGGCACTCAGGTCGAACTTCCATAACCGCCCCTTCAAGTCGCCACCGTAAGCGGCCTGCACCACATTCGAAGAGTTGACCTTGAGTTTCACCGACGACAAACCGTTGGTGGTTTCCGTGCTGTCGATAACGATTTTCCTGATCAGCGAACCGTCCAGCGCATCCAGTACATACAGGGCCGCCACGCCTGAATTGCTGCCGTAGCCGTTGGCAATGAATGTCGCCCAGCGACCATTGGCCAAGCGTGCCACTTCCGGACGGGCGTAGGCATAACCCAGATCATTGAATGCGTTCGCAGTACTGGCGGTGGCCGGCGCACTGACCTCCCACAAGGCCTTGATTACATTGCCCGCAGACGCATCAAACAGTTGCAACCCGTAGAAGGTTTTACCCCCGGCACCGGTGCCGCCAATGGCCAGGGTTTTCCACGCAGTGCCGGACTGCGCGTCGAACACCCCAACCTGACCGTCCACCAAAAACTTGTGGCTCACACCGTTGACGTAGTTGGTGTCGGCGATCAGGCGCAATGACGGCAGCACACTGGACGGCATGTAGGCGTAACGGCGAGTACCGTTCGCCGAATTGATCACGTTGACGAAACCATCGTTGGCGTTGACCACCAGGCTGGTGTTCATGTTCGCAGCCTTGGTGGCCAGGTAAGTGCTGTAGCTGGTGTCCCCGGAAAGATCGGAGGCGGTTTTGTCTGATGGCGACGCCAGCACCAGCGGCGAATTGATGATGTCGCCGAGCAGCACACTGCGCACTTTCAGCCCGGTCTTGTTCGTGCCCTTGCTCCACTCCACCAGATCAATGCCGCTGATGCCGGTGGGCAACCCCTGACTGAGCGTGGTCTGCTGGGCCGGAGAAAAGTTGCCGTAGGCCAGGGTTACCGCTGCGTTGCTCAGCGTGTTCCACGACTGAAAGGTCGCGGCGGTGGCGGATGGCACGATGGTGGTGTCGGTCGTCCACTGCGCCGCGGAGGTATTGACCGTCCCGGTCGAGGTGAAGCCGAACGACCTGATCGTGCCGCGCCAATCCTTGGGGTCATAAGTGGTTTGATAAAAGCTGCTGCTGGACGTCAATGTTGTCCCGCTGGTGACCCCCGCGCCGCCGGAACCGGCCTTGGACGTGATGTCGCTCAGCGCCGAGGACAACGCCGCGTTGAGCCCGGTACTGTCCGTCGCCTGGTAATACTTGCCCTGCCCATAACTTGCCGCGTCCGACAGCATGTCATTGTCGGCGGTGAAGCCCACGGTGTAGGTGTTCATATTCTGCTTGGGAAAATCCACCGCGTTCCAACTCTTGCCCGCCGCGTCGGTACCGGTCGAGCGCATGTCGATATCGAAGGCGAACTTGGCGATGTCATCCAGATACAGCGTGTCCCCTTCGTTGTCACCATTGAGATTGTTGCCGTCATTGTTGACGCCGTCCCAGTTCGGCAAACGGCTGCCGCCCAATGGGTCGTTAGTCGGGAAGGTCCGGTCGAAAGTCGGCAAACCGTCGGTTATTACCACGCCATAGTTTTTCTGGCAGCGGTACTGAATCGGGCTGGTGTAGGTACTCGGCGTGCTGTTGTAGTAAGGCGCCATACCGCGCATGTAGCGGGTGATTTCGTAATAGGTTTCCGCCAATGGCGTGTTGGCCACCGCGCTCAAGCCGTTGATCGAGGAGATCAGTGCGTTGTAGTTGGTGTCGGCCTGTGCCTGGGTCACGCTGCCGCTGACCGGCGACAGATCGCTGATCGAACGGGCAATGAATCCGCCATTCCCCGAGTTGTTGCTGGTGGCCGGATTGAATGTCGACAGCCCGATACGCAACGTGCGGTTGCTGCTGACCAATGCCGTGGAGACGTTACGCGCAACGTTGATGCGGTAGTCGTTGGGGATCGCGCCATTGGTGAAGTCCCGCGTGCCGTTGTTGATGGCCAGGCCGACTACGTAGGAAATGTAATCCCCGGAATAACGCGTGTTGCCACTGCCCACCGGATCCGGCAGCTTCAGACACAACGGCGCCAGGCTATTGTTGTAGAACGCATAGGCGCCGCCGGAACAGCCTGATGTCGGCAGGCTCGACAGAAAGATCGTGTCGCCCGTGATCGGCGTCGAACTCAGGCACAACCCAAGCAATGCATTACATTGCCGGGCCGGAGTGAAATTGTCGGCAGGGTTGAATCCGGCTGCATAAATGATGCTGTTCATGCTCCCCGAATCGTCGATCAGCAGCATGACGTTGGGTGGCACCGCTGCCGCACTCAACAGCGGCGAATCAGACGGCGTGAACGCATACGCCGGCGCCGCCAGATAAAAGCTCATCAGCATGCCGAACAGCAGCGACCCATAGCGCTCAATACTTCGCATAGACACTCTCCACAACGCTACGCGAAGTGCCGGCGATGCCGACGGCAGTGACTCGATACAACGTCGCCGAGGTGTTACTGGGTACATTCACAGCCGTGAGTGTGGTGCCAATGTTCTGCACGCCATAGAAACCATTACCGGTCGCAATCCAGGTCACACCCGAGGTTGAGTTGAGCCCCGCCGCACTGACCACCGATGACTCCGCAGGCGGTGCGCATTGCGTGGTACCGCTGCAAACCGCGAGGGTGTAGCTGTCGAGTTGCACCGCACTCTCCCCCACCCGCAACGCCGCCTCGGCAGTCTGAAACGACTGATTACGCAGACTGACGCTGCCGGCCATTTTTTCCTGCAGATTGGCACTCTGCATCGACGACAGGCCGATCAGCGTCAGCAACAACAGAAACACCAGACTGACCAGCAACGCCATGCCGCGTTGCGCTTGCCGGTCATGAAGAGAAATCCGCATCACCCCGGCCCTCACTGCAGGCGGTTGCGCAAAGCGGCAACCACATTGAAGGTTTGCGTGGCGACCCGGCTGTCGGGGTCGGTGAGAGTCAGGCTCAGGCGCACACTGCGAATGCGTGCCGGATCACTGGGGTTGGCGCTGTAGGTCGAGGCCGCCACATCCGTCGCGGAACTGGCCAGGCCGAATGTGACGTTGAAAGCACTGACGTTGTTCACCAGCACCTGCTGGGTCGGCGTGCCGCTGCCGGTGCCCATGAGAATCTGATTGTTGCTGAAGCTGTAGATCAGACGCCGGATCGGGAAGGCAATCTGCCCGCTCGCCGCCGCTCGCAACCCGGTATAGGCCGTTGCACTGTTGCGGCAATCGGAAAGCACTGTCCAGGTCGGCGTGCCGCCACCGCTGCCGATATCGGCGGTGACCAGTGTCAGTTTCAGGTTGGCGTTGTCCCAGTTGATCGGCGCTATCTGCGACGCATTGAAATCCCCCGCCGAACTGGAGTCCGTAATGGTGCCGAGACATCCGAACATCCCGACCATGCGAATTTCCTGAATCATTTTGCTCAGCA
This sequence comes from Pseudomonas sp. AIG, assembly GCF_977020205.1. Taxonomy (NCBI): domain Bacteria; kingdom Pseudomonadati; phylum Pseudomonadota; class Gammaproteobacteria; order Pseudomonadales; family Pseudomonadaceae; genus Pseudomonas; species Pseudomonas sp. AIG. The sequence goes on from NZ_CDROCK010000027.1 coordinate 15,161, forward strand.
CAAAACGCGCGTCTTCCTGCATCGCCGCGGCGCTGTTCTGACTGACGTAAGTGTTTTTCGCCGCGATGAAAATCTGCACGACGCCGAGCACGATGATCAATCCAAGCGCGAGGGCAATGAGCAGTTCTATCAGGCCGAAACCACGGTTATCGCGCTTCATGGCGTGGCCACCGGATCGACTGCAGCGCGACTGCTCAGAACGAAACTGCGCGGCGCACTGGCCGTGTTGGCCGCACGTGCGTCACTCCAGTTGATGGTGATGGTGTAGACCCGCTGATTGAGGGTGATGCTGCCAGTCGCGGTCGGTCCACCGAAGTTGATGATGTTGGTGGTGAAGTCGTAGAGGTCCTGATCGCGAGCAACGCTCAGATTGCCCGAGGTCGGCGGTGTGACCGTGTAGTCGGCGCCGGAGTTGGCGCGGATGCGGTCCATCATGTCGTAGGCGATGAAACTGGCCTGGCTGGTCATCCGTGAACTGTCGGTGTACTTAAGCGCATTCAGTTGCACGGCCGCCGCCCCCAGCAGCCCGACCGTCAGAATCAGCAACGCGACCAGCACCTCGATCAGCGTCATGCCCTGCTGTGCGTGTTGACTCCCTACCCTCATCCGCAAGTTCCACCCAATTGAATTCGTCCGTTCAAACACACGTTCAGCGTCCTGCTTTGCGTTCCCAACGTGTAACTGATGACCACCGCCGTCGACGGTGCCGCCAGACCGCCGAGGTTGTTGAAATCCAGTGCGGTCACTCCTGAGGGTAGCGTCAGAGTCGCGCCGCTGCTCATCGCGGGAACAACCCGCAACACATTGGCCGGAGTGCCAGTACTGTCGTAGACCGCCAGTTCACCGGTCCAGACGCTGCCGCCGGCGGTCGGACGCAAACGCAGGGTGGTGCCACGGTCGATGGCTTCCAGGCGGGCGAAATTGATCGCGCGCTGCAGGTCGCCCATTTCGGTATCGGCCTTGCTACTTTGTATCGAGCGGGTGAAGGCTGGCACTGCCAGGGTAATCAGGATCACGAAGATCGCGAGTGCGACCAGCAACTCGATCAGCGTGAAACCTTTTGTACGAAGATCCATCGATGCCCTCCGTTGCCGTCGGCTATACCTGCTTCTACACGCTAGAACATTCAACCGGCCCGCGTCGGTTGATTTGCCCTGCCCGGCGCACGGAGCGCGCCGTTCATCACACTCCACGGAGGGAGTTTTCATGCCGCAACAGGGTTTCAGCCTGATCGAACTGCTTATGGGACTGGCGATTGGCGCAATTGTTCTGCTGATCGTCAGTCCGGCGTTTGCCACGCTCACCGAGTCGAACCATCGCCATCAGGCTGCGCAATCGCTGCTCGACGGTATTCGCAATGCTCGAACGTTAGCGATCACGCACAATCAAAGCGTGGTCATTCATGGCATCGACGGCGACTGGAGCCGGGGCTGGCGAATCATTCTGGATATCAGCGGCAAGGGGCCGGAGGACAGCAGCAATCCACTGCTGGTCGAACGCGCGAGCGATCAGCGAATTCCAATTGCCGGTAACTGGTGGGTAAGTCGCTATATAAGGTTTGGCAGCCTGGGTAAGCCGCTGATGCCCGGGCGAATGTTTCAGGCAGGAAAACTACATATCTGCTCGGTAAACGAGCCGGTCAGCCAGCTCCAGGTGGTGCTGGCGGCGACCGGTCGCGTGCGCCTGGCCAGCGAAAAAGCTGAGCAGGCGCTGTGTCAAAAGAACAAAAGCGTCAGATCGAACGTACGCGCAGCTCTTTAGGCATCGAGAACGTGATGTTCTCTTCGCGCCCGGCCAGCTCATCGGCACCGGTGGCGCCCCAGGCCTGCAATTGCTGAATCACACCACGCACCAGGACTTCCGGTGCGGAGGCGCCGGCAGTGATGCCGATACGCTCAACACCATCGAACCAACTCTTTTGCATGTCTTCGGCGCCGTCGATCAAGTAAGCCGGCGTGGACATGCGTTCGGCCAGTTCACGCAAGCGGTTTGAGTTGGAGCTGTTCGGGCTGCCCACCACCAGCACCACGTCGCACTCGTCAGCCAATTGCTTGACCGCGTCCTGCCGGTTTTGCGTGGCGTAGCAGATGTCGTCCTTGCGTGGACCGCCGATGGCCGGGAAGCGTGAACGCAGCGCATCGATGACACGACTGGTATCGTCCATCGACAGCGTGGTCTGGGTGACGAAGGCCAGTTTTTCCGGGTTGTGTACCTGCAATTCGGCGACGTCTTTCTCGTCTTCAACGAGGTAGATCGCGCCGCCATTGCTGCCGTCGTACTGGCCCATGGTGCCTTCGACTTCCGGGTGTCCGGCGTGGCCGATCAGGATGCACTCACGACCGTCGCGGCTGTATTTCGCCACTTCGATGTGCACCTTGGTGACCAGCGGACAAGTGGCGTCGAACACCTTCAGGCCACGGCCGGCGGCTTCGGTACGCACAGCCTGGGATACGCCGTGGGCACTGAAAATGACGATGACGTCATCCGGCACCTGATCCAGTTCCTCGACGAAAATCGCGCCACGACTGCGCAGGTCTTCAACGACGAACTTGTTGTGCACCACTTCATGACGCACGTAGATCGGCGGCCCGAAGACTTCCAGGGCGCGGTTGACGATTTCGATCGCACGGTCCACGCCGGCGCAGAAGCCACGGGGGTTGGCGAGTTTGATTTGCATGCTGTGCCTCGTGTCTTGCGCGCGAAAACAGTTAAAAACACTGTGGGAGCGACGGTGCGACGATTCGACTTGCTCGCGAAGAGGCCATCACCTGCAACATTACTGTTGGCTGACACACCGCATTCGCGAGCAGGCTCGCTCCCACATTTGACTCCATAGAGTCAGTTAGATCGCTTTGACGGAAATGATTTCCACGTCAAAGGTCAGCGTCTTGCCTGACAACGGGTGATTGAAGTCAATGGTCACTTGCGCGTCATCGAACTCTTTCACCACACCCGGCAGCTCAGTATTGGCCGCATCGTTGAAGATCACCAGCAAACCCGGCGACAGCTCCATATCAACAAACTGCGAACGTGGAATGATCTGCACGTTCTGCGGGTTCGGCTGGCCGAAAGCGTTTTCCGGCTCGACGGTCAGTGTGCGCTTGTCGCCGGCCTTGAAGCCGAACAGCGCCGCTTCAAAACCCGGCAGCAGGTTGCCGTCGCCGACCTTGAAGGTCGCCGGGGCCTTGTCGAACGTACTGTCGACGGTGTCGCCGTTCTCCAGGCGCAATGCAAAGTGCAAGGTGACTTCCGTGTTCTGGCCGATGCGTTGCTCAGCCAATACCTGTTCAGTCATGAACGGCTTCTCCGGTCTTTTTACTTTTGAACATATCCAGTGCCAGCATCACCGCGCCAACGCTAATCGCGCTGTCGGCGAAGTTGAACGCCGGGAAGTACCAGCGGTTCTGCCAGTGCACCAGAATGAAATCGATCACATGGCCCAGGGCAATGCGGTCATACAGATTGCCCAGCGCGCCACCCAGCACCAGCGCCAAAGCGACGGCCAGCCAGGTTTCGTTGCGGCCAAGACGCTTGAGCCAGACCACCAGCACGGCACTGACCACTATCGCGATCAGAGCGAACAGCCAGCGCTGCCAGCCGGAGCTGTCAGCCAGGAAGCTGAACGCAGCGCCAGTGTTGTAGGCCAGGGTCCAGCTGAAGTAATCGGGAATGATCACGATCTGCTGGAACATTTCGAGCTTGCCTTCGAAGTAGAACTTGCTGGCCTGGTCGATGACCAGAACCAGCAAACTCAACCAGAGCCAGCTCAACCGTCCGAAACGGCCAACGGCATTAGGCATAGTGACGAACCTCGCCAGCGCCGCTGATGTTGTCGACGCAACGACCGCAGATTTCCGGATGCTCCGGATTCACGCCAACGTCTTCGCGGCAGTGCCAGCAACGGGCGCACTTCGGGAAGGCCGATTTGACGATCTTCAGCTTCAGGCCGCTGACTTCAGTCACTACCGCGTCTTCAGGTGCGCTAACAAAAGGCGCAACACTGGCCGTCGAAGTGATCAGGACAAAGCGCAGTTCGTTGCTCAGCTTGGCCAGATCGGCGCTCAGGGCGTCTTCGGCGTACAGCGTCACTTCGGCTTGCAGGTTGCCACCGACAGCTTTCGCCGCGCGCTGGATTTCCATCTCTTTGTTGACCGCTACCTTGACCGCCATCACGCGTTCCCAGTAGTCGCGGCCCAGTTCAACGTCGGCTGGCAGTTCGGTCAGACCTTCGTACCAGGTATTGAGCATGACCGATTCGTTACGCTCGCCCGGCAGGTATTCCCACAGCTCGTCGGCGGTGAAGGCGAGGATCGGCGCGATCCAGCGCACCAGCGCTTCGGAGATGTGGAACAGCGCGGTTTGCGCCGAACGGCGAGCCTTGCTGTTGGCGCCAGTGGTGTACTGACGATCCTTGATGATGTCGAGGTAGAAACCGCCCAGCTCCTGCACGCAGAAGTTGTGGATCTTCGAGTAGACGTTCCAGAAACGGTATTCGCCGTAGTGCTCTTGCAGCTCGCGTTGCAGCAGCAAGGTGCGGTCGACCGCCCAACGATCCAGCGCGAGCATTTCTTCGGCCGGCAGGATGTCGGTGGCCGGGTTGAAACCGCTCAGGTTCGAAAGCAGGAAGCGCGCGGTGTTACGGATACGACGATAGGCGTCCGCACTGCGTTGCAGAATCTGGTCGGAAACCGCCATTTCACCGGAGTAGTCGGTCGAAGCGACCCACAGACGCATGATGTCGGCGCCGAGGGTGTCGTTGACTTTCTGCGGCGCGATCACGTTGCCCAGCGACTTGGACATCTTGCGGCCGGCTTCGTCGACGGTGAAACCGTGGGTCAGCAGTTCGCGGTACGGCGCGTGGTTGTCGATGGCGCAACCGGTCAGCAGCGACGAGTGGAACCAGCCACGGTGTTGGTCGGAACCTTCCAGGTACAGATCGGCACGCGGGCCGCTCTCGTGACCCATCGGGTGCGAACCGCGCAGGACGTGCCAGTGCGTGGTGCCCGAATCGAACCAGACGTCGAGGGTGTCACTGATCTTGTCGTACAGCGGCGCTTCGTCGCCGAGCAACTCGGCAGCGTCCATCTTGAACCAGGCTTCGATGCCTTCGACTTCAACGCGTTTGGCGACTTCTTCCATCAGCTCGACGGTGCGTGGGTGCAGCTCGCCGCTTTCCTTGTTGAGGAAGAACGGGATCGGCACGCCCCAGTTGCGCTGACGCGAGATGCACCAGTCCGGACGGTTGGCGATCATCGAGTGCAGACGCGCCTGGCCCCAGGCCGGGACGAATTTGGTGTCTTCGATGGCTTTGAGCGAGCGCACACGCAGGGTGTCGCCGCTGGTTGGCTCTTTGTCCATGCCGATGAACCACTGCGCGGTGGCGCGGTAGATCAGCGGGGTCTTGTGGCGCCAGCAATGCATGTAGCTGTGTTCGATGACGGTGGTGTGCAGCAGCGCACCGACTTCGGTCAGCTTGTCGACGATGGCCGGGTTGGCCTTCCAGATGAACTGGCCGCCGAAGAATTCCAGCGACGGCGCGTACACGCCGTTGCTCTGCACCGGGTTGAGGATGTCGTCGTTGACCATGCCATATTTCTTGCAGGTCACGAAGTCGTCCACGCCGTAGGCCGGAGCGGAGTGAACCACGCCAGTGCCAGCACCCAGTTCGACGTAGTCAGCCAGGTACACCGGCGACAGACGGTCGTAGAACGGATGACGGAAGTTGATCAGTTCCAACTCTTTACCGGTGGTGGTGGCGATGACCGAACCTTCCAGGCTGTAACGAGCCAGGCAGGCTTCGACCAGCTCTTCAGCCAGCACCAGCAGCTTGTCGCCGACATCCACCAGTGCGTAGTTGAATTCCGGGTGAACGTTCAGTGCCTGGTTGGCCGGGATGGTCCACGGGGTGGTGGTCCAGATCACGATCGACGCCGGTTTGCCCAGCGACGGCAGACCGAACGCGGCAGCCAGTTTGGCTTCGTCAGCGATCGGGAAGGCCACGTCGATGGTCGAGGACTTTTTGGTCTCGTACTCGACTTCCGCTTCAGCCAGGGCCGAACCGCAGTCGAAGCACCAGTTCACAGGCTTGAGGCCCTTGAACACGAAACCGCCCTTGACGATTTCCGCGAGGGCGCGGATTTCACCGGCCTCGTTCTTGAAGTCCATGGTCTTGTACGGGTTGGCCCAGTCGCCCAGCACGCCGAGACGGATGAATTCGGACTTCTGCCCTTCGATCTGCTCGGTGGCGTAGGCACGGCACAGCTCGCGGGTCTTGTCCGCGCCCAGGTTCTTGCCGTGGGTCACTTCAACCTTGTGCTCGATCGGCAGGCCATGACAGTCCCAACCCGGAACGTACGGCGCGTCGAAACCCGACAGGGTTTTCGAGCGGATGATCATGTCCTTGAGAATCTTGTTCAGTGCATGACCGATGTGGATCGTGCCGTTGGCATACGGAGGGCCGTCATGCAGAACGAACTTCGGACGATCCTTGCCAATCTCGCGCAACTTTCCGTACAGGCCAATACTGTCCCAGCGCTGCAGGATCTGCGGTTCGCGCTGTGGCAGGCCGGCCTTCATTGGGAAGGCGGTGTCCGGAAGGTTAAGCGTGGCTTTATAGTCGGTCATTTAAGGCTCTTCATTAGCGATGGGCGCTAGGTGCGGCTAGTGCACGGGCGGTGGCGACATCCGCATTGATCGCCGTTTTCAATGCCTCCAGGGAGGCGAAGCGCTGCTCTTCACGCAGCTTTTGGTGGAAAACCACCGTCAAACGCCGGTCATACAGATCGCCGGCAAAATCTAAAAGATGGACTTCAAGGTGGGCCTTGCCATCACCTTGTACCGTGGGCCGTACACCGATATTGGCGACACCGGGCCAGGTTTTGCCGTCGATATCGACATCCACCAGATACACCCCGGTGAACGGCACGCGACGACGCTTGAGTTGAATGTTGGCAGTGGGCGTACCCAGTTGCCGGGCCAGTTTCTGGCCATGCAGCACGCGACCGGCAATGCGGTACGGGCGGCCGAGCAAACGTTCGGCCAAGGCAAAATCGGCGGCGGCCAGGGCGTTACGGACCTGGGTGCTGCTGACGCGAATACCGTCCAGTTCGACGGTTTGCGCGGCTTCAACGGTAAAACCGTGCATCTGCCCGGCCTGCAGCAGGAAGTCGAAATCGCCGAGGCGATCGCAACCAAAGCGGAAATCATCACCGACTTCCAGATGCTGCACGCCGAGGCCATCGACGAGGATGGTGTCGACGAATTCACTGGCGCTGAGTTTGCTCAAGCGCTGGTTGAATGCCAGGCATAAAACCCGGTCAACGCCTTCAGCGGCCAGCAGTTGCAGCTTGTCGCGCAACCTTGCCAGACGCGCCGGCGCGGTCTCGGGGGCAAAGAACTCCCGTGGCTGCGGCTCGAAAATCACCACGCAGCTGGGTACACCCAACTCGAGCGCACGCTCACGCAGTCGGGCCAGGATAGCCTGGTGACCACGGTGAACACCGTCAAAGTTGCCAATAGTGGCGACGCAGCCCCGATGCTGGGGGCGCAAGTTGTGGAGGCCTCGAACCAGCTGCATAACGCGCTTCTTGCTCATAAAGTGGTCGATTATAACCACACCCGACGGCCGACGACAGGCAACACCGTAACGCAAAGTGAACGAGCCGACAAAACTGCCGGCCCGCGCCTGTTTATAAAGGGTAAAACCTTAACTCAGGGCCTTGCGATTGAAGTCACGCAAGCGGAAACCCATCAGCAGCAACATACCGAAATAGGACACCACGCCCGCCGCGACCAATGCGCCCAGACGCAGGAAGCGCTCAAGCATGTGCCCTTGATCCCACGCTGGCATGAAGTGCATGCCGATCAGCAACACCGCCGACATCACTGCCACCGCCACCACCAGTTTGAAGCCGAACTTGGCCCAGCCCGGTTGCGGCTGATACATCTGCTGTTTACGCAGTTGATAAAACAACAGTCCGGCGTTCAGACAGGCACCGGCACTGATCGCCAGGGCCAGACCCGCATGCGCCAACGGCCCGATCAACACCAGGTTGAACAGCTGGGTAACCACCAGCGTGAAGATTGCGATTTTCACCGGCGTACGGATGTTCTGTTGCGCATAAAAGCCCGGTGCCAGCACCTTGATCACGATAATCCCGAGCAGACCGACAGAATAGGCAATCAGTGCGCGCTGGGTCATTTCAGCGTCGAAACCACTGAACTGCCCGTACTGAAACAGTGAAACGGTCAGCGGCTCGGCAAGAATCCCCAGCGCCAGCGAACAGGGCAACACCAGCACGAAGCACAGGCGCAAGCCCCAGTCGAGAATGCGCGAGTATTCGTGGCGATCCTTGCTTGCGTAAGTTTTCGCCAGGGTCGGCAGCAGGATTGTGCCCAGCGCCACACCCAGTACGCCGGATGGTAATTCCATCAGACGGTCGGCGTAATACATCCATGACACCGAGCCTGCGACCAGAAACGAGGCGAAGATGGTGTTGATGATCAGCGAAATCTGGCTGACCGAGACGCCGAGAATCGCTGGCAGCATCTGTTTCATCACGCGCCAGACACCGGTATCGCGCAGATTCAGGCGCGGCAGCACCAGCATGCCGATCTTTTTCAGGTGCGGCAGTTGATAGAGCAACTGCGCCAGACCGCCGACCAGGACCGCCCAGCCCAATGCCATGACCGGCGGATCGAAGTACGGCGTAAGGAACAGCGAAAACACGATCATGCTGACGTTGAGCAGGGTCGGCACGAAGGCCGGCACCGAGAAACGGTTCCAGGTATTGAGGATCGCCCCGGCCAGCGACGACAACGAGATGAGCAATATATAGGGGAAGGTCACCCGCAGCAGATCGGAGGTGAGCTGGAATTTTTCCGGTGTGTCGGTGAAACCCGGCGCGGTGGCCCAGATCACCCACGGCGCGGCGATCATGCCCAGCGCAGTGACTACCGCCAATACCAGAGTCAGCAAACCTGATACGTATGCAATGAAAGTGCGTGTCGCCTCTTCGCCCTGCTGGCTTTTGTATTCGGCCAGAATCGGCACGAATGCTTGCGAGAAAGCGCCCTCGGCGAAGATCCGCCGCAGCAGATTGGGCAATTTAAAGGCAATAAAGAAGGCGTCCGTCGCCATCCCGGCGCCGAATGTACGGGCAATGAGCGTGTCACGAACAAACCCTAAAACCCGGGAAAGCATCGTGATAGAGCTGACGGCGGCCAACGATTTGAGCAGATTCATTGAGGGAATTTGTGCCTGTCGATAAACAGCAGGCGAACAAAGCGCCTACTTGTGCGATACTCCGCGCCGCAGCAGCACAGAGCCAAAGCTCGCGAGTTTACAGGTCAAGCGCCGGAAATAAATATCCCGCCTCTTTATACCTACCACTTAGCGGAACGTTTCAAGTGCCCTTGACAAGACTTCAACTCATCGGCATGATTCGCGGCCTATTTTGTTTGCTATTTCCTAAAAAGTCTTTCGAGGAGCTCGACGGTGGCCAACTCACCTTCCGCCAAAAAACGTGCAAAACAGGCTGAGAAGCGTCGCAGCCACAACGCCAGCCTGCGTTCCATGGTTCGCACCTACATCAAGAATGTAGTTAAAGCCATCGACGCAAAAGACGCTGAAAAAGCTCAAGCTGCATACGTTCTGGCTGTGCCAGTTATCGACCGTATGGCCGATAAAGGCATCATCCACAAGAACAAGGCTGCTCGCCATAAGAGCCGTCTGAATGGCCACGTCAAAGCGCTGAAAGAAGCCGCTTAATCGACGTAGTCATTAAAAAACCGACCTTAGGGTCGGTTTTTTATTGCCTGTGATTTAACAAATCCCAGCGCAAAAAAAGTAGGAGTGAGCCTGCTCGCGATAGCGGTGTCACAGTCAATAATTGCATCGACTGACACACCGCTATCGTCGGAACGCCGCCCGGAGCAGGCTCACTCCTACAGTTTGTTTTGCGGCGTTATTGCTGGACTGGCACCCACGGCAGGATCGGGATGGCGGTCACGGCATTCTGCGGACTGCCTTCGATCAAACGGTCGCTGTAGACCAGATAAACCAGCGTATTGCGCTTCTTGTCGAGGAAACGCACCACCTGCATGGTCTTGAACACCAGCGAGGTACGCTCCTTGAACACCTCATCACCATCCTTCAGCTCACCCTTGAACTTGATTGGGCCAACCTGGCGACAGGCGATCGATGCTTCGGCGCGATCCTCAGCCAGACCCAGGCCACCCTTCACACCGCCAGTCTTGGCGCGCGACAGGTAGCAGGTCACCCCTTCAACTTTCGGATCATCGAAAGCTTCGACCACAATCCGGTCGTTCGGGCCGACGAATTTGAACACCGTCGACACCTGACCGATCTCCTCGGCCGAGGCCAGCAATGGCAGCGCCATCAGCAAGCCCAACAATCCTTTTGCTAAACGCATCGAGTTTTCCTTAAACCAGAATCAAGTTGTCACGGTGAACCAGTTCCGGCTCCGCCATGTAACCGAGCAAACCGACAATCGCATCCGACGATTGACCGATGATTTTTTGTGCTTCCAAAGCGCTGTAATTGGCCAGGCCACGTGCAATCTCACGACCATCCGGCGCCACACAGACCACCATTTCGCCACGACGGAAACTGCCTTGCACGAGCTTCACACCGACCGGTAGCAGGCTCTTGTTGCCCTTCGACAACGCCGACACCGCCCCCTCATCCAGCACCAAGGTGCCGCGAGTTTGCAGATGCCCAGCCAGCCACTGCTTGCGCGCCGCAAGCATGCCGCGCTCAGGCGACAGCAGCGTGCCGATACGCTCACCCGCCTTGAGGCGATCAAGCACTCGCTCAAGACGCCCACCGACGATAATAGTGTGCGCACCGGAACGCGCAGCCAATCGAGCCGCACGCAACTTGGTCTGCATGCCGCCACGACCCAGCGCACCGCCCGTGCCGCCCGCTACCGCATCGAGGCTCGGATCATCAGCGCGCGCCTCGTAAATCAGCTGCGCATCAGGGTTGTTGCGTGGATCGGCGTCGAACATGCCATCGCGATCGGTAAGGATCACCAGCAGATCCGCCTCGACCAGATTCGCCACCAGCGCCGCCAGCGTGTCGTTGTCGCCGAAACGGATCTCGTCAGTGACCACGGTGTCGTTTTCGTTGATCACCGGGATGACTTTCAGCTCGACCAGTGCGCGCAGGGTACTGCGGGCGTTCAGGTAACGCTTGCGGTCGGAGAGGTCGTCGTGCGTCAAGAGAATCTGCGCAGTGTGCCGGCCATGCTCGGCGAAGCTCGATTCCCACGCCTGCACCAGACCCATCTGACCAATTGCCGCAGCCGCCTGGAGCTCGTGCATCGCACTGGGTCGTGCGGTCCAGCCCAAACGGCTCATGCCGGCCGCCACCGCCCCGGAGGACACCAGCACCAACTCGACGCCAGCCTCATGCAAGGCCACCATCTGCTCGACCCAGACACTCATTGCCGCGCGATCCAGCCCTTTGCCATCAGCTGTCAGCAAAGCGCTGCCGATCTTCACGACCCAACGCTGCGCACCTGTCACCTTGCTCCGCATCATCTTCAACCTTAGCTTGAGGGCAGCGCGACCCAGCGCTGCCCGTGACGTTATTCGTGGCTATTGCCGACCAACGATCGATTTCCAGATACTAAAACGCCGCTCGATTGAGCGGCGTTCAAGTTTATCGCAACGGATCAGTCACGCACGTAAATGATTTCCGGACCGTCTTCGTCATCCACATCTTCTTCGTCCCAATCATCGTCGCCGATGTCATGGACCGACTTCACGCCGCTGCGGCGCAGGGCACGCTTATCATCCAGCGCCTGCAGTTGCGCGCGGGCTTCGTCTTCGATGCGCTGATCGAGATCGGCCAACTCTTCCTTGTAAGCCGGGTCATTGGCCAGGCGATCAGCACGGTCTTCCATGTAACGCATGATGTCGTGGCACAGACGCTCGGTACCGATCTTGGCGATGGCCGAGATCACGTAAACCGGGCCGGTCCACTCCAGACGATCAACGATTTCCTTGACGCGCTCATCGTGATCTTCTTCGAGGATCTGGTCGCACTTGTTCAGCACCAACCAACGATCACGCTCCGCCAGGGACGGACTGAACTTGATCAGCTCGTTGACGATCACTTCGGCGGCATCCGGTGCACTGGAGTCATCCAGCGGCGCCATGTCGACGAGGTGCAGCAGCAAACGCGTGCGCGCCAAGTGCTTGAGGAAGCGAATACCCAGGCCGGCACCGTCGGAAGCCCCTTCGATCAGACCCGGGATGTCCGCGACGACGAAGCTCTTCCAGCGATCAACGCTGACCACTCCGAGGTTCGGCACCAGCGTGGTGAACGGATAGTCGGCGACTTTCGGCTTGGCAGCCGAGACCGAGCGGATAAAGGTACTTTTACCGGCGTTCGGCAGACCCAGCAGACCGACGTCAGCCAGCACTTTCATTTCCAGTTTCAGGTCACGCTGCTCACCCGGCTTGCCCGGCGTGGTTTGACGCGGCGCACGGTTGGTACTGGATTTGAAACGGGTGTTGCCCAGACCGTGCCAGCCGCCCTGCACCACCATCAGTTTCTGACCGGCCTTGGTCAGGTCGCCGATGACTTCCTGGGTAGCGGAGTCGATCACCGTGGTGCCGACCGGCACCCGCAGGATCAGATCTTCACCTTTTTTGCCAGTGCAGTCGGTGCTGCCGCCGTTGGAGCCACGCTCGGCATCGAAATGCCGGGTGTAACGGTAGTCAACCAGGGTATTGAGGTTTTCGTCGGCCATCATGTAGATGGAACCGCCGTCACCGCCATCACCGCCGTTCGGGCCACCGTTTTCGATGAATTTTTCCCGACGGAAACTCATGGCGCCATTGCCGCCGTCACCAGCCTTTACGCGAATCGATACTTCATCAACAAACTTCATAACCAACGCCTCTCGCCATACGGACGAGCCGAAAAACAATCAAGACATAAGACTCTTGCAAAAATGAGCGCAGCGACCCCAAAACACGACCTGCATCGCACGCCGACAGCCCATACAAACAGTTTTGCAAGAGACTCACCCCACAAACGAAAAAGCCCCGTCGCAAGACAGGGCTCTTCCAGCGATCGCGCAATTAAGCTGCGACAACGCTCACGTAACGGCGGTTGAACGCGCCCTTTACTTCAAACTTGATCACGCCTTCGATTTTCGCGAAGAGGGTGTGATCCTTACCCATGCCAACGCCGTAGCCAGCGTGGAATTGGGTGCCGCGCTGACGCACGATGATGTTGCCCGGAATGATTTTCTGGCCGCCATACATCTTAACGCCAAGGCGTTTGGCTTCTGAGTCGCGACCGTTACGGGTACTACCACCAGCTTTTTTGTGTGCCATGAGTCAATTCTCCTAGTGAGGAATTAGGCTGAAATTAAGCCTGAATACCGGTGATTTTGATCTCGGTGTACCACTGGCGGTGGCCCATACGCTTCATGTGGTGCTTACGGCGACGGAACTTGATGATGCGGACTTTATCGTGACGACCTTGGGAGATCACTTCAGCCACAACGGTAGCGCCAGCAACAACTGGAGCGCCGATATTCACGTCGTCGCCATTGGCAACCAACAGAACGCGATCAAAGGTAACGGATTCGCCGGTAGCGATTTCCAGTTTTTCGATCTTCAGGTATTCACCTGGGGCGACTTTGTACTGCTTGCCGCCAGTAACGATTACTGCATAAGACATGGTATTTCTCCGATAATCCTGCTCACCCAGCTCTTTATAAGAAGAGGTATTGGCTGGCATGGCTGCATAAGGCTGGAAGGCCCGTTGCAATTGCGTAAGGCAGGTGCTGCCCAGGAAGTTCAGGGTGCGCGATTGTACGCAAGCTGCGAGTGTCACGCAAGAGGCCGTCCATCGCGCCTTGACAGGTCCGGATGGGGGTCCTAGCATGCCGCGCAACCCTTCTGGAGCGACTCTCGCTGATGCAACCCCAAGCTTTCTACCGCGCGGTGGCGGACGATTTTAGCGCCGTCGACGGCATCATCAAGAAGCAGCTGACTTCCCGAGTTCCGCTGGTATCGAAAATCGGCGATTACATTACCTCGGCCGGCGGCAAACGTCTGCGTCCTTTATTAGTGTTGCTGTGTGGCAAGGCCCTGGGTCGCGAAGGCGACGACATGCGTCTGCTGGCCGCCACCATCGAATTCCTGCACACCGCGACCCTGCTGCATGACGACGTGGTCGACATGTCCGGCATGCGCCGCGGCCGTTCGACCGCCAACGCCATGTGGGGCAACGCGCCCAGCGTGCTGGTCGGCGACTTCCTGTACTCGCGCTCGTTCGAAATGATGGTCGAACTGGGTTCGATGCCGGTGATGAAGATTCTGTCCCAGGCCACGCGCATCATCGCCGAAGGCGAAGTGCTGCAGCTGTCCAAGGTACGCGACGCCAGCACCACCGAAGAAACCTATATGGAAGTCATCCGCGGCAAGACCGCGATGCTCTTCGAAGCCTCGACCCACAGTGCTGCGGCACTGGCCGGCGCTACCGCCGAGCAGAGCGAAGCCTTGCGCACCTTCGGCGACCACCTCGGTGTGGCGTTCCAACTGGTCGACGACCTGCTCGACTACAAGGGCGACGCCGAGACCCTGGGCAAGAACGTCGGTGACGATCTGGCCGAAGGCAAGCCGACCCTGCCGCTGATCTACACCATGCGCGAAGGCACGCCGGAACAGGCTGCACTGGTGCGTCAGGCGATCCAGAAAGGCGGGATCGAAGACCTGGAAAGTATTCGCATCGCCGTGGAGGCCTCCGGTTCGCTGGAGTACACCGCGCAACTGGCCCGTGATTACGTGGCCCGTGCGATCAAGTGTCTTGAGGCACTGCCGGCCAGTGAATATCGTGATGCGCTGGTTGAACTGAGCGAGTTTGCGGTCGCGCGTACGCACTGATATCGCTGAAGCAAGATCAAAAGATCGCAGCCTTCGGCAGCTCCTACAGGGGTTGTCGGGGCTGCGATTTTTGCTTTTGACTGCCTGAAAAGCTAAAACCCTATACAATGTGCGACTTTTAGCGATCCACACCCAAGGAGCCTTAGTGAGCACGTTGCCACCCTGCCCGAAATGCAATTCCGAATACACCTACGAAGACGGTACCCAACTGGTGTGCCCGGAGTGCGCCCACGAGTGGTCCGCCAATGGCGAAGCCGAAGTGGCGTCCGATGATGCCGTGAAGAAAGATTCGGTCGGCAACGTCCTGCAGGACGGCGACACCATCACCGTGATCAAGGACCTGAAGGTCAAGGGCACCTCGCTGGTGGTCAAAGTCGGCACCAAGGTCAAGAACATCCGCCTGTGCGATGGCGACCACGACATCGACTGCAAGATCGACGGCATCGGCCCGATGAAACTCAAATCCGAGTTCGTCAGAAAGGTCTGATTCCGCTGTCATCCATCCCGCGCAAGGCGTGGGATGGAGCTTCGCCCTCCTCGCTCAGCCCCAGCAAAACCACGCAATAGCCAAACGCCAGCCGTTTTGACCTTACGCAATCTTTACCCGGAAAAAATCAGAATCTGCCAATAGGCGCTTGCTATTTAGATAATAAGAATTATTCTCATCAAATACATTCAATGGAGATGAGAACCATGACTTATCTGATCGACGCCTGGCTGGACCGCCCACACCCTTACCTCAGAATCCTCCATCGGGAGACCGGTGAAGTCTGTGCGGTGCTTGAAGAAGAAGCCCTGCATGAACTGCAAGACCAAGGGGATCTGGACGTCAGCAGCCTCAATTCCAGCGAGCCGTTGGTGCTCAAGGAGCTGGTGCGCAATCTGTTCCTGTTCTGCTATGCCCGGGCGTTGCGCCCGACCCATGAACTGCATCACAAGATCGAAATATGAAACACGGTAAAAACTGTGGGAGTGAGCCTGCTCGCGATGACGGTATGTCAGACAACAAATCAGTCGACTGAAAAAACGCTATCGCGAGCAGGCTCACTCCTACATTAGCCTGCCATCAAGACAGGCTTGGGATTACAGAACGTCCAGCAGCTCGACGTCGAATACCAGAACGCTGTGCGGCGGGATGCTGCCAACGCCTTGAGCGCCGTAAGCCAGTTCGCTCGGCACGTACAGACGCCATTTGCTGCCGGCGTTCATCAGTTGCAGGGCTTCGGTCCAGCCGGCGATCACGCCGCCAACCGGGAATTCTGCAGGCTGACCACGCTCGTAGGAGCTGTCGAATACAGTGCCGTCGATCAGTGTGCCGTGGTAGTGCGTACGCACCTGGTCTTCACGGGTCGGCTTGGCGCCTTCGCCCTGAGTCAGCACTTCGAATTGCAGGCCGGAAGCCAGAGTGGTGATGCCGTCACGCTTGGCGTTTTCAGCCAGGAAGGCCAGGCCTTCGCCAGCAGCGGCTTCAGCTTTGGCAGCCGCTTCGGCTTGCATGATTTCGCGGATCACCTTGAAGCTGGCGGACATTTCTTCCTGGCCAACACGGCTTTCCTTACCGGCGAACGCGTCGGTCAGACCGGCCAGGATGGCGTCCAGGCTAACGCCCGGTGGCGGGTTGTCGCGCAGCTGGTCACCCAGCTGACGGCCGATGCCGTAGCTGACGCGGGTTTCGTCGGTGGACAGATTTACTTCGGACATGACACTGCTCCGCTGTGCGGACGGCCACAAGACTTGCCGTGCGTGCACAGCGCGTCCCGGCGCGCCCGGAACCAAAAGGGCGAGCAGACTAGCACAGATGCTCAGGCGATGGCGCGCAAGGCCTACAGCGCCGAACGCCAAGCCAGTGGCACTTTCAGACTTTCCTCGCTGCTCGGACCCAGCCCACACATTTCATCGTGTACCGAGGTGTGCACGAGATTGAACGGCAGCACCGGAAAGTTGTGCAGCAAATCCCGTGCATGCTCCACCGAGCGCAATGTCAGCATCTCACCCTTGAGATCACGCAGAGGAACCGCCGCCCCATGCATCCGCGCTTCGAGCAGATAAATCCCGCCCTCCATGGAGATCAGGTTCAACTCATCAACTTTCCTGGCGATGGCAAACGCATTCAACTCTTGCAGGTTCATGAACGCACCTCAGACAGTGGCGAATCAGGACCTCTACAGGGATATGCCCGCACGCACCAAAGCACAAGCCACAAACGACACCGCCCGTCTGTTTCGCAACAGACGGGCGGTGTTTTTGCAGCGATCAACGGTTGATCAGTGCTTGGTGACCTTGTCCAGGTAACCCATGGCGAACGCCGAGACGACGAAGGTCATGTGGATGATCACGTACCACATCAAGTGCTCGGGATCGACGTTCTTGGCGTCCATGAAGATGCGCAGCAAGTGGATCGAGGAGATCGCCACGATCGAGGCCGCGACCTTCATCTTCAGCGACGAAGAGTCCATGGTGCCGAGCCAGCTGAGCTTTTCCTTGCCTTCATCGATGTTCAGTTCAGAGACGAAGTTCTCGTAGCCGGAAATCATCACCATGACCAGCAGGCCGCCGACCAGCGCCATATCGATCAGCGACAGCAGCACCAGAATCAGCTCCGATTCGGCCATTGAGAACACGTTGGGCAGGATGTGGAAAACTTCCTGGAAAAATTTCAGTGCCAGCGCCAGCAGTCCGAGGGACAGCCCGATATAGATCGGCGCCAGCAGCCAGCGCGAGGCGTACATTGCATTTTCGATAAAGCGTTCCATTGAATCTCACACAGGGGGGGCTGGAAATGGCGGCGAGTATACCAGCCCCCTGTGACAGCCAGAAACTGCCCGAAAATCCGCCACCTGCGCGTGTGGGTGATTTTTTTCTGCTAGTGTCCAAGCCATTGACAGCCCAGTGACTGTAAACAGGACGCGTGGAAATGGATGTGCGATTACCGATAACGACGGCCGGAATCTGCCTTGCTCTGTTGATCAGCGGTTGCTCGCCCGGCGACGACAAACACGCCGCCAGCCTTGAAGAAAAAACCGCGAAGTTCGAACAGTCACTGGACGCCATCACCGATCCAAAACTCAAGGACGCCATCACCGAACTCGGCGGCTCACTGCTGCTGCTCGAACGGGCGCAGATCAAACTCAACGACATTCCACCCCGCACCGAATACGGCGAAGATGCGCTCGCCGTGCTCAAGCACTACCCTGCCCCGCAGACGCTGGTCGATACCTTCATCAATGGCCTGTTCGTGCTGCACAAGGATGCCAGCTCCGATTACCTCACCGACCTGCAACCGGTGTTCCCGTTCAACCTGAACATTCCCGGCGGATTCTTGTTTCCACACGGTGTGGAATGGCAGTCGGTGACGTTGAGCAACAAACGCGTGATCGCTTATCAGCCGGAATGGTCGGAAACCGATCCGGGCATTCAGCTCAGCCCCTCTAGCTCCAACGTCACCAACCCCGAAGACCTGACCGTGACCTACCCGTTCATTGACGGACTGGACGTGGACAAGAAGTCCCTGCCGCAACCGGTCAGCCTGCAAGGCCAGATCGAAGTCATCGCGCCGCGCCGCCTGTACAGCTTCGACCTGACGCAAAAAGACGTCGGCCAGACCCGCAGCAATGACAACCTCAGCGTCAAACTGCTGAAGCTCGAGAACAACTACGCCGAAGTCGAATTCAGCAACAATCTGCCACTGGCGGCGGAAGTCGCGGAGACGCAGCTCAATCCGCTGATCGTCCAGGCCCGCGACAAGACCGGGCAATACCTGATACGCGCCGGCTCGATCAACGAGAGTCCGGAGCAAGTGACCTTCTATGAAAAACAACTGGCCTACCTGCAACAGCAGAAGGGCTGGAGCGATGCGCTGGAAAAGCAACTCACCCAAGAGCAGCAGGATTTCGAACAGAAACATCCGCGTCGCTACAACAAGGTCTATTTCAATGGCCCGATCGACACCCTGGAAGTCAGCGTGCTGGATTTCTCCTCGGCGACCGTGACGCGTAAACCGCTGGATCTGCCGATTCGCACGTTCAATCAGCACACCACGGAGAAAACCATCCAGCCACTGGATCCGTCGGTGACCGTTTACGACGATCTGGCGGCCAACTGGCTCAAGGGCGCGAGCCTGACCGAAGAGCAATTGAAGGCTGGCATCCGCATCCATCAATCCGTGGAAGAACCGAGCGCCGCCCGCATCGAGTTCTCCCATCGCCGTACGTTCAACGATGAATTGCTGGGCGATGACTTCAGCCCGGGCGTCAGTCCTGTCACGTTCTTCACCGAAAAACGCAGCGGCAAGCTCGATGAGCCGATCGAACTGCCGCCCGAGGCCTATCAAGTCGATCCGCTGCGCGCGACGATCACTTACGACCTGAACCTGTTCCCGGAAACCCCGGCGATTGCCGTCGGCTCAATGCCGCTGTTTCTCGCCACGGTGGCCAAACAGGCGTACGACGCCAAATCCTTGCCCAAAGGCCTGGAGATCAAGAACAACCAATTGGTGGTGGATCTGAAACTGTTCCCGCCCAACGAGTGGCGTTTCTTCGTCAAAGACGACAGTGGCAACTACCTCAAGCAGATCCTGTCGGTCAGCCACGATGCGAGCGCAGAAGGCCCGGCGTTGTTTGGCGTGCATTACTTCTACGGCCGTCCCACCCACGTGGAAACCTATCAGCGAACCGACCTCGCCACCGTGCAATACGGCTTTGAGGTCAAACTCGACAAGGCACAGGTGCCTGAGACTGCGCCTTGAAGGGCAAGATCAAAAGATCGCAGCCTGCGGCAGCTCCTACAGGGCGCGGCCACGCCCACCGTTGATCTGCCGCAATTGAGCTTGCAGGTGCAGGCTCCAGATCTGCGGATCATCGGCTAATTCGTAGCCATGCAGGGTCAGACTTTCGACGATGGTGTCGAGTATTGATTCAGCGGCGACCGGCCCATGAAACGGGCCCTGGGCTTTGATGGCGGAAGGTTGTTCGCCGGCCATGCCGGCCGCGAAGAGCAGCGTCCACATGCCGTTATCGCCGGCCAACGGCTTGATGGCGCATTCGATACGGGTCACCAGACCCAGGCACTGACGGGTGAGACAGAGGTTGCGCGACATGGCGGCGACCCTCGGTGAAGCCGGTATTCAGCCCCCACGGGAGGACTGGCTCGATCCAGTGATACTGTCGATATCCTTGAGCTGAGAATAGAAGAAAAGTCCGCTGCGCAAGCCGAATGGAACCAGAAGGCGCCGAATGGTCATTGTGTGAATATTGGCGCCAGAGTTGTGGCGAATTTTCGATGGATTCACACAAAACAAATGTAGGAGTGAGCCTGCTCGCGATAGCGGTGTGCCAGGCAACTTATTCGCCGACTGACACTCCGCTATCGCGAGCAGGCTCACTCCTACAGTTTGACCGCGCCAGGCTTAAGCGGGTTTTGCTTCGGCCAGGGCTTCTTGGGCCAGCTCCTTCTCAGCCTCTTTAAGGTCTTCTTCGCTGATCATCTCAGCGATGTCGCGCAGACGCTCGACCACCCGTGCGTTGATGCTGCCTTCCGGGAATTCGCCATCGGCATTCGGTTCACCCGCCGGCTCGCCAACCAACAGACTCAACGCCTCGTCGGCCTGCCGCACCGCGTACACGTGGAACTGTCCGGCACGCACTGCCGCCAGCACTTTCTCATCGAGCATCAGCGTGGCGACGTTGGCCTGCGGAATGATCGCGCCCTGCTCGCCGGTCAGCCCGCGCGCCTCACAGAGACGGAAGAAGCCTTCGATTTTCTCGTTGACCCCGCCCACCGCTTGCACTTCACCGAACTGGTTGATCGAGCCGGTGATCGCAAAACACTGCTTGAGCGGGGTTTTCGACAGCGCCGAGATCAGCGTGCACGCCTCGCCCAGTGACGCACTGTCGCCATCAACGTAACCGTAGGATTGCTCCAAGGCGATGCTCGCGGAAATCGCCAACGGGAATTCCTGCGCATAACGGCTGCCCAGATACCCGGTGAGGATCATCACGCCTTTGGAGTGGATCGGTTGACCGAGGTTGACCTCACGCTCGATGTCGACGATGCCGCTACCGCCCGGGTACACCGTGGCGGAAATCCGCGCCGGCACACCAAACGCCGAATCACCGACTTCGAGTACGGTCAGACCATTGCACTTGCCGACTGCGGCGCCATCGGTGTCGATCAGGATGATCCCGGCGAGCATGTCGTCGAGAATCCGCGCCGACACACGTCCGGTGCGCGTAGCTTTGGCTTTCAACGCGCGTTCGATGTGTCCGGCATCGGTCATTTCATCGCCGGCCAGGTGACGGATGAAATCCGCCTCGCTGACCAGTTGGAACAGATCACCGATACGCGCCGACAAACGCCCCTGATGCTCGGCCAGTCGTGCGCTGTAAGTCGCCAGACGCGCTACCGCATCGGCGGTCAGCGGCGCCATGCCTTCTTCCGAAGTACGGGTTTTCAGCAGTTGGGCAAATTGCTCCAGGCTCTCGTCGACCATCGGGATGTCTTCGTCGAAATCAACGAGAACGCGGAACATCTCCTGGAAGTCCGGATCGAGGTCTTGCAACGTGTAGTACAGCGATCGCGCGCCGATGATGATGACTTTGACCTGCAACGGAATGTGCTGCGGGTTGAGCGTCACGGTGGCGAAACGGCCCATTTCGCCCAGCGGCGATTCCATTTTCAGCTTGCGCGATTGCAGGGCGCGTTTCAGCGCGTCCCACACGAACGGCTCGCTGAGCATTTTTTCCGCTTCAAGAATCAGGAAACCGCCGTTGGCACGGTGCAAGGCACCCGGACGCAACTGACGATAGGTCGTGTAGAGCGCGCCCTGATCGGTGGTGTATTCGATACGACCGAAGAGGTTTTCGTAAGTCGGGTGTGGCTCGAACACCACCGGCGCACCGCCGCTGGACGGATGGCCGACCACCAGGCTTGGCGCGTATTGCTCTTCCAGCAGCTTGCGCGCCACGGCGTCAGTCTTGCTGTCGTCGACCAGTTGCTCGACCACGGTTTTCAGCAAGTACACCTGCATCGCTTGCAGGTAACCGCACACCGCAGCGTTCTCGGCATATTTCTCCGACAGCGGCGACAGCAACGGTTGCAAGGCCAAGGTGATGGTTTCTTCGTTGAGCGAGCGCAGTTGATTGTTCGACTCTCGCTTCCACTGCGGCAGGCTGGCGAGCTCTTCGTTCAGGCGCTCTTCGAGGCCGGAAATATCTTCATGGAAACGCTCGCGATCAACCTCTGGCAACTGGGCGAATTCCGCTTCGTCCAGCGCTTTGCCATCAAGCATCGGCGTGAAGGCGATGTTGCTGCTGTCGCGGTACAGGGCGACGTCTTTTTCCAGGGCCAGGCGCTCGATGATGTCGAGAGCCTTGTCGTAGCGCTGGTTGAAGGCGCGGTCGATAGCGCTTTTCTTCTGCTGGTAGGACGGGTGCTCGAACACCGCTGGAAACGTCGCCAGCAGGTTATCGATCAAGCCGTTGATGTCACCGATGAATGCGCCGGCAGTGCCCGATGGCAACTCCAGTGCGCGGGGTTCGCGAGGCTCGTCGAAATTATTGACGTAGACCCAGTCCGCCGGGGTCTGCAGGCGTTTGCCTTCGGCCTTCAGGTAGCGTTTGACGAACGAGAAACGACCAGTGCCGGGCTCGCCCATGACGAAAACGTTGTAACCGGGGCGTGGCATGGCCACACCGAACTGCAAGGCTTCGACCGCGCGTTCCTGGCCGAGCACACCGCGAAAGGGCTCCAGATCATTGGTGGTAGTGAAGCTGAACTGTTCAGCGGAAAACGGACGGGTCAGCGCTTCGGGCGCGAGACGCAAGCTGGCAGCAACAGGATCAGGCATCGGGCTTCCTTAACAATCAGGCGGGGCAGATAGCGGCATTCTGGCGCTGCCCGTGCCCCACTGGCAAGGCGCGCCACACCACAAAGCATAGACAACCGGCCAAGCCTGCGGCTCGCCCCCGGAAACCGGGGTTTATTCCAAATATTTTGCAAAAAACCACGGAACCCCTGGAACGTGCCTAAACTCCAAACTGCGCGGCTGGAACTAATACCGGCCCACTGGCTTCGTTTGGATCTGTTTCGTACAGAGCTTGGGGGGCCAGAACCCTGTCCATTGGTATGCACACAAAAGAGAACAAAGCTATGAAACGGATTCTTCTCGGTACTCTCTTCACCGCTGTATCCATCAACGCAATGGCGCAAGCTCCAGGCGGCCCGGATTGCGGTTGGGGCAACATGCTGTTCGAAGGTCAGCGTGGCACCCCTGCTCACTTCCTCGCTTCCACCACCAACGGCACGTCCGGTAACGCCACCTTCGGGATGACGTCCGGCACCAACGGTTGCTCGACCAACGCATCGCTGACCTACGGCGGCAAATCCTGGTTTGCCATGAATGGCATGATGAACGAGCTGTCCGAAGACATGGCCAAAGGCAACGGCGAAGCGCTGACGACTTATGCTGTGGTACTGGGCGTGGCGCCGGAAGATCGCGCGCATTTCGCGGCGGTGACTCACGAGCACTTCCAGCAGATCTTCAGCAAGGCTGACGTGACCGCTGAAGACGTGCATACCAACACCCTGGCCGTACTGAAATCGGATCCTCGTCTGGCCAAGTACGCAACTCAGGCTTAAGCTCGACCCCACCCGCTTCCTTCGGGAAGCGGGTTTTGTTTTTTCGGCCCGCCCTCCTTGGGTCTTTATTTCTTTCCTGTTCAAGTTGCCGACTATGCTCAAACGCCTTGCCTGGCTGGCGCTCTGTGTCTGCGCCCCGCTGTCCGCCGCGCCAACCATCGACCCTCAACGTTTGCAGCAACTGGCCAACGACCGCTTCTGGATTTCCCTCGGTCACTACGAAACCGCCAAGCTCGGCGGCTGGCGCAGCTATGTCAGCGACAAGAAGTTCTTTCTCGCGCCGGATGGCAATGAGCATCCCGACCACGAACTGGCGGCCACCGTGCAAGCGCTGTACGCCCCGGCCAGCCTCGGCGAGCAACACGCGCAATGTGTTTATCCGGCACGTACTCGCTGGCTGAAGGCTCAGCTCAATCTCAGCGATCTGCCGACACCGGAATGTGCTGAATACAAGAAGTGGTTCAAGGATGTCTCGCCGCACAGCGCGGTGATGATCTTCCCGGCGGCGTACTTGAACAGTCCGTCGTCGATGTTCGGCCACACCCTGCTGCGTATCGATCAGGCCGATGTGCAGGCCGATAAAACATCGCTGCTCAGTTACGCGATCAACTTCGGTGCCTACATCGAAGGTTCGGACAACAGCATTCTCTACGCCTGGAAAGGTTTGATGGGCGGTTATCCCGGCCTGTTCGCGCTGGTGCCGTATCAGGAAAAACTTTCGGAATACCGCAGTCTGGAAAACCGCGACCTGTGGGAGTACCGACTGAATCTGACGCAAGAAGAAACCGCGCGCATGGTCGAACATGTGTGGGAGTTGAAGCAGATCCAGTTTGATTACTTTTTCTTCGATGAAAACTGCTCGTATCGCCTGCTGGAGCTGCTGCAAGTCGCACGGCCGAGCCTGCGCCTGACCGAACAATTCCCGCTGACCGCGATTCCCACCGACACCGTCAAAGCGGTGAAGGAAGCCGGGTTGGTGGAAAGCATTGAATATCGTCCGTCCCGTGAGCGTGAATTGCTTAGCCGTGCCGAGCCGTTGAGCAATGACGAACAGCAATGGGTGCTGAACGTCAGCGCCGATCAACAGCAGTTGCAGGATCCGGCTTTCAAAGCCCTGCCCCGCGACCGTCAAGCGTTGATCATCGACGCTGCATATCGTCTGGAGCGCTACCGCGCCAACGGCCAGGAACGTGATCCGCAACGGGCGCAACGCAGTTTCGAATTGCTGCGGGCGATCAACAAGAATCCCGCGCCTGAGTTGGACATTCCGCAGCCAGGCTTGCCGGAAGACGGCCACGAATCACGCACCTGGCAGGCAGGCCTCGGCACACGCGGCGATCGTGCGTTCGGCGAATACGGCTTGCGCATGGCTTATCACGATCTCAACGACAACGCCGAGAGCTTCCCGCTCGGCGCGCAGATCGAAATCCTGCAGATGAAGTTGCGTCAGTACGAGGGCAATCATTGGCAGTTTCAGCAGCTGGATCTGGCGACCATTCGCTCGCTGACGCCGCGCAATGAGCTATTGCAGCCGCTGTCGTGGCAGGTGACCGGTGGGCTTGAGCGGGTCCCGGGCAAGCATGATGACGAGACGCTGGTCAGCCACGTCAACGGTGGCGGTGGCGGCACCTGGGCGTTGGGTGACGATGTGCTGGGTTTTGCCCTCGGCACGGTGCGCGTTGAACACAACAATGACTTCGCTGAATTCGTCGCCCCGGCCGGCGGTTTCAATACCGGTGTGCTGTGGAAAAACCCGCTGGGCAATCTCAGCCTGGAGGCCAAGGGCGATTACTTCTTCAATGGCGAAGTGCGCCGCAGCCTGAGTCTGAACCAGCAGTGGGAATTGTCGCGCAATCTGGGTTTGCGCCTGAGTGCGCAGCGTGAATTCAGCCACCTTGCCACCCCTGAGACGGAAGTCATGCTCGAAGTGAAGTGGTATCACTACTGACTCCGAACACAACACAGAACCAATGTGGGAGCGAGCTTGCTCGCGAAAGCGGTGGGTCTGTCGATATTAAAATCGCCTGACAGGACGCCTTCGCGAGCAAGCTCGCTCCCACAGGGGTTTTGTGGTGTTAATGGATTTTTCACGGGGCTTCGACAGCCGTGTCATGAATCAGCTTCTAGACTTTCCCCATAAGCCGGACAACCGGCGCGGGAGAGTGCGATGTGGCGGTGTGCGGGTGTGTTGGGTGTTTTGCTGTTGCTGGGCGGTTGCCAGTCGACCCACGATGATTTGATCGCCAAGGGTTACCCACCGGCCTTCGCTGACGGTTTTGATGACGGTTGCATCAGCGGCCGCCAAGCGGCCGGTTCGATCAGCGGCGAGTTCCGCAAGAACGTGCCGCGCTATCTCAAGGACAAGCAATACGCCGAAGGCTGGACCGACGGCTTCCGCCAGTGTCAGGCAATGTTGGAAAACAAGGACCGCGAACAGTATCGCAACGAGCACTGGGACGAACGCGAACGCGCCTGGCAGCAACAGAAAGATCAGGACGCCGGGCGGGCTTATCGCTCGCCATAGGTCGTTTCCAGACATCCGGTGAAACCAAATGCCTGCGAGCATGGCCCAAACCTCATACGAGGAGGACACCATGAGTCGCGCATTCGTCAACGAAGACAACGCCGCCGCGCAAGCCGATCAGCCTGTCGAGCGGCAGGTCAGCACGCAGCCCAATTACGTCACGGCGCAAGGACTGGCGCAGTTGCAGGCGAAAGTCGCCGACCTGCAAACCCAGCAGGCCGAGCAGACTGCCAAAGGCGAACAGGCCGATAAGCAGCGGCAAGCGGATCTGCAAAGGGATCTGCGTTATTTCAATCAGCGCCTGAGCAGTGCGCAAGTGGCTGTCCCGGCAACGTCTAGAGACAAAGTGCAGATCGGCAGTTGGGTCACCTACGCCGACGAACACGACACCGAACGCCGCGTGCAACTGGTCGGCGAAGATCAGGCCGATGCCAGCAAAGGCCTGATCAATTGGGGCTCACCACTGGGCCGAGCGCTGCTCGGTGCCCGACTCAACGACGAGGTGCTGTGGCAGCGCCCCGCCGGCGATCAAGTGATCGAAGTGATTCGTATCGAACCGGCTTAAACCACGCCCTGCGCCAGCATTGCGTCGGCGACTTTGACGAAGCCGGCGATGTTCGCGCCTTTGACGTAGTTGATGCGGCCGTTCTCTTCGCCGTAATGCACGCAAGCGTGGTGGATCGACTGCATGATCGCGTGCAACTTGCTGTCGACCTCACCCGCCGTCCACAGCAGACGCATGGCGTTCTGCGACATTTCCAGACCACTGACCGCTACGCCGCCGGCATTGGATGCCTTGCCCGGAGCGAACAGAATGCCGGCCTCGATAAAAATATCCACAGCCGCAAGCGTGGTCGGCATGTTCGCGCCTTCGGCCACGCACACGCAGCCATTGCGCAGCAGTGTGCGTGCGGCTTCGGCGTCGAGTTCGTTCTGCGTGGCGCACGGCAGCGCGATGTCGCACGGCAACGACCACGGCAGCTGACCGGCGCGGAACTCCAGACCGAACACTGCCGCCAGTTCGCTGATGCGCCCACGTTTGACGTTTTTCAGTTCCAGCAGCGCCAGCCACTGTTCTTCGTTCAGACCGGCCTCGCAATACAGCGTGCCTTCGGAGTCAGACAGCGAAATCACCTTGCCGCCCAGATCCATCACTTTGCGCGCCGCATACTGCGCAACGTTGCCGGAACCGGAGATCGCCACGCGCTTGCCTTCAACCGTCTGCCCGCGACGCTTGAGCATTTCTTCAGCGAAATACACGCAGCCGAAACCCGTGGCTTCCGGGCGAATCAGGCTGCCGCCGTAGGTCATGCCTTTGCCCGTGAGGACGCTGGTGAACTGATTGCTCAAGCGTTTGTACTGGCCGAACAGGAAACCGATTTCCCGCGCACCAACACCGATATCACCGGCCGGCACGTCAACGTCGGCGCCGATATGGCGATACAACTCGCTCATGAATGCCTGACAGAAGCGCATGACTTCGGCGTCGCTCTTGCCCTTCGGATCGAAGTCCGCGCCGCCCTTGCCACCGCCCATGGGTAACGAAGTCAGGGAATTCTTGAAGGTCTGTTCGAAGGCGAGGAATTTCAGCACGCCCATATTGACCGAAGGATGGAAGCGCAAGCCGCCCTTGTACGGGCCGATGGCGCTGTTCATCTGGATGCGGAAACCGCGATTGACCTGAACCTTGCCCTGGTCATCGACCCACGACACGCGGAACACCACCGCGCGTTCCGGTTCACAAATACGCTCCAGAATTCCCGACGTCAGGTAGTGCGGATTGGCTTCGAGAAACGGCCACAGACTGCGCAGGACTTCTTCGACGGCCTGGTGAAATTCGGGTTGATCCGGGTCGCGTTTTTTCAAGCGGGCGAGGAAGGATTCGACGGATTCGATCATGGCAAAAGTCTCGGCAAATTTATTGTCGTTGGAGGAGATTGGGCCGGACTGTAACAAACGAAATGCGCACAGGAACAGAGCAAAATGTCGCAGTTATGAAATTAAATGGTGCACAGGATATAAATCAGGCCGTTTTTTGGACCTGCTTTGCACTCTAATGGTGAGATTAGATTCACGTCATGCACCAACAGTTACACCCCCTTCGCGAGCAAGCTCGCTCCCACATTTGAAATGCGTTCCCCTGTTGGAGCGAGCTTGCTCGCGAAGGGTTCGACTCGGTTAAACCTGAAAAACACAGGCAAAAAAAACGGAGCCCGAAGGCTCCGCTCTTTTATGCAACCAACCCGAATCAGGCCAGTTTCTTGTGACGTACGCGGTGTGGCTGGGCAGCTGCTTCGCCGAGACGCTTTTTACGATCAGCTTCGTACTCGGTGTAGTTACCTTCGAAGAAGATCGCTTGCGAGTCGTCTTCGTACGCCAGGATGTGTGTCGCCACACGGTCAAGGAACCACCGATCGTGAGAGATCACAATCGCGGCGCCCGGGAAGTCCAGCAGGGCTTCTTCCAGGGAACGCAGGGTTTCAACGTCGAGGTCGTTGGACGGTTCGTCGAGCAGCAGGACGTTGCCGCCCTCCTTCAGGGTCAACGCCAGGTGCAGACGACCGCGCTCACCGCCGGACAGGTCCTTGACGAACTTCTGCTGGTCGCCGCCCTTGAAGTTGAAGCGACCGACGTAGGTGCGCGACGGGATCTCGTAGTTGCCGATGCGGATCTGATCCGAACCGTCGGAGATCTGCTGGAACACAGTCTTGCTGCCATCCAGGTCATCGCGGCTCTGATCGACGCAGGCCAGCTGCACGGTTTCGCCGACTTCGATGCTGCCCGAATCCGGTGTTTCCTTGCCCATCAGCATGCGGAACAGGGTCGATTTACCGGCACCGTTACCGCCGATCACGCCGACGATGGCGCCCTTCGGCATCGAGAACGACAGGTTGTCGATCAGCACGCGATCGCCGTAGCCCTTGGTGACGTTCTTGAATTCGATGACCTTGTCGCCCAGACGTGGGCCGGCCGGGATGTAGATCTCGTTGGTTTCGCTGCGCTTCTGGAATTCCTGCGATTGCATTTCTTCGAAGCGTTGCAGACGTGCCTTGGATTTCGACTGGCGGGCCTTCGCGCCTTTGCGCACCCACTCCAGTTCTTCTTTCATGGCTTTTTCATGGGCCGACTGCTGCTTGGATTCGGCGGCCAGACGATCGGACTTGGCTTCAAGCCAACCCGAATAGTTGCCTTCGTACGGAATGCCCGCGCCGCGGTCGAGTTCGAGAATCCAGCCAGCGACGTTATCGAGGAAGTAACGGTCGTGCGTGATCGCTACCACGGTGCCCGGGAAGTCGTGGAGGAAGTGCTCCAGCCACGCAACGGAATCGGCGTCCAAGTGGTTGGTCGGTTCGTCGAGCAGCAGCATGTCCGGCGCGGACAGCAGCAGGCGGCACAGGGCCACACGACGCTTTTCACCGCCAGAGAGGAATTCGACCTTGGCGTCCCAGGCCGGCAGACGCAGCGCATCGGCGGCGACTTCCAGTTGACGATCGAGGTTGTGACCGTCGCTGGCTTGCAGGATCGCTTCGAGCTTGGCCTGTTCGGCAGCCAGTTTGTCGAAGTCGGCATCTTCTTCAGCGTAAGCCGCGTAGACCTCGTCCAGGCGGGCCTGGGCGTTCTTGATCACGCTGACCGCTTCCTCGACCACTTCACGCACGGTCTTGGTCGGATCAAGTTGTGGCTCTTGTGGCAGATAACCGATGTTCAGCTCCGGCATCGGACGGGCTTCGCCCTCGAACTCGGTGTCGACGCCAGCCATGATTTTCAGCAGCGTGGACTTACCCGAACCGTTGAGGCCGAGTACGCCGATCTTGGCGCCGGGGAAGAAGGACAGCGAAATGTTTTTGAGAATTTCCCGCTTCGGCGGAACAACTTTGCCCAGCCGATGCATGGTGAAGACGTATTGAGCCATGGAGAACCTTGGGTCAGTGACAGATGAATGATTGCAGCGCGGGCGATGCCCGGCCAGACCATGCGCGTCGTTCACTTGATGGTTATCAATGCGTGCGCGCTGAAAAAGTCTGAGTCTAGGAGCTGGAACGCTCCCGCGTAACCGGCAAAGCTACCTGATTGACCAGTGGCAGTCCAGCCGCGCGGGGCTGGCACTTCGCCACGACTCAAGGCATGCTAGCCGCCCTTTGGGCGTCCGGCTTATAGTGCACGTCGCGCCAGTCCAGCCAAACCGCAGGATTACAGCTTGTCCAATGTCACTCCGCCAGCTTCTGTGAGCAGCACCCCACCGGCGCCCGGCTCGTCCCTGCGCGGTACATTAAAGGGTGCGCTGGCGACGCTCGTGCTTTTGTTGCTGGCGTTGCTGTTCTGGCAACTGCTCGATCAATTGCGCGAAACCCAGAAAAACCAGCGTCAGTACACCATCGATTACACCGCCGACCTCGCCTCGCAGGTCAGTCTGAACATGGCGCTGAACGCGCAAATCGCCCTCAATCTGCTACCGATCGTCGAACAACCGCAATCAGCCGACGAACAGCAGGCGCTGCTGCGCAAGCTTCAGCAATCGCTGCCCGATCTGCGCAGCATGGCGTTGCTCAGCCCTTCCGGGCGGATCATCAGCGACAGCGCCGCTGACAGCCACGACGCCGACTACCTGACCGAATTGGTCCGCCGCAGCCGCGCCCAGGCGCATTACTTCAGTAACGCCGACGATGGCTCGGTGGTGCATCTGTTGCTGCATCAGGCCAGCGGCAATACACGCGGCTATTGGGCGTTGCGCCTTACCCCGACCTTCTTCGATTCACTGACCAAACAGGGTGACACCGGCCTGCGCCCACTGTGGCTGGTGGAAAACCGCGTCAACCATCAGATCATCAGTCGCGACGAAGCACAGCCTTCGGCCAAGCCCGGCGTCTTGAGTCCGGACGACATGGCCAACACCGTGCTGACCGTGCCGCTGAGCAGCAGCGATTGGCAGTTGCGCGGCCTGTTCGACCGTCAGCGCGTACTCGAAGAATTGCTGCCGGCGTTTATCGGCAAATGCCTGCTGGGCCTGGCGTTCTCGATGCTGCCGGTGATCGCGCTGTTGAACATGCGCCGCCGCCAGCGCCAGTTGCATGAGGGTCGCCGACGCTATCAGGACATTTTCGAAGGCACCGGCGTGGCGCTGTGCGTGCTTGACCTGTCCGGTCTGAAGCAAGTCTTCGACAAGGCGCAGATCCAG
Source organism: Pseudomonas sp. AIG (assembly GCF_977020205.1). Lineage (NCBI taxonomy): Bacteria > Pseudomonadati > Pseudomonadota > Gammaproteobacteria > Pseudomonadales > Pseudomonadaceae > Pseudomonas > Pseudomonas sp. AIG. Next base: position 46,426 of record NZ_CDROCK010000027.1, read on the forward strand.
ACCAGCGACCAGCTCAAGGCCTGGCTCGACCAACCGCAGCAGCGCCAGCAACTGCTGCAGGAACTGCGCATCACCGAGGTCAACCAGGTCGCGTTGCTACTGCTCAATGTCAACTCTTGCGAACATGCCTGGCAACTGTTGATCGATGGCCACCCACACCGTCAGTGTGCGATCGGCAATCAAGTCCTCGACGCCGTCCTGCAGCAACAAAAGCAGCTGGAACTGGAAATCAAACTGCCGGACATCAACGGCCGCGACCAGCACCTGTGGATGGTATTGCGCCTGCCGACCGAGCAGCACGACTACAAAGCCGTGATCCTCAGCATCAACGACATCACCAGTCGCAAGCTGATCGAACTGTCGCTGCTCGAACGCGAGGGGTTCTGGTCGGACGTGGTGCGCACCGTGCCGGATCACCTGTACGTGCAGGATGTGATCAGCCAGCGGATGATTTTCAGTAACCACCACCTCGGTCAGACGCTCGGCTACAACCGCACCGAACTGCACCAGATGGGCGAGTATTTCTGGGAGATCCTCCTGCACCCGGAAGATGCCGACTACTACCATCGCTCGCGCCAGTTGCAGCGCCACGCAGGTTATAGCCAGTTGCTGCAATGCCAGTTGCGTTTCCGCCATCGCGACGGCAAATGGCGGCGTTTCGATATTCGCGAACAGGCGCTAGCCCGCGACAAGCATGATCAAGTCACGCGGATCATCGGCGTGGCCAAGGACATCACCGAGCAGATCGAAGCCAGCGAATCCCTGCGCGACAGTGAGCAGCGTTATCGCATGCTCGCTGAAAGCATCAGCGACGTGATCTTCTCCACCGACAGCAAGCTCTCGCTGAACTACGTCAGCCCGTCGGTGCAAGCCGTGCTGGGTTACGACGCCGAGTGGATTTTCCAGAACGGCTGGCAATCGACCATCGCCAACCCGCAGCAACTGAGCGGCATCTACACGCTGATGGATCGGGTCAGCAAGGCGTTGGACAAACCCGAGCAATTGGCCATTTTGCGCAATCAGGTGCAGACGCAATTGTTCCTGTTCGATTGCCTGCGCGCCGATGGCCGCAAGATCCCGATCGAGCTGCGTCTGGTGCTGGTGTGGGACGAGCACGGTGCGTTCGAAGGCGTGCTCGGTGTCGGTCGCGATATCAGTCAGCAGCGCCGCGCCGAGAAAGACCTGCGCATGGCGGCGACAGTATTTGAGCATTCCACGTCGGCGATCCTGATCACCGACCCGGCCGGCTACATCGTTCAGGCCAACGAAGCCTTCAGCCGCGTCAGCGGTTACGCGGTGAGCGAGGTGCTCGACCAGTTGCCGAACATGCTCACCGTTGATGAGCAGCAGGACGCGCATCTGCGCTACGTGCTCAAACAACTGCATCAGCACAGCACCTGGGAAGGCGAAGTCTGGCTCAAGCGGCGCAATGGCGAGCATTACCCGGCGTGGGTCGGCATCACTGCGGTGCTCGACGACGAGGGCGACCTGGCCAGTTATGTGTGCTTCTTCAGCGACATCAGCGAGCGCAAGGCCAGCGAGCAACGGATTCACCGCCTCGCCTACTACGACGCCTTGACGCATTTGCCGAACCGCACGCTGTTCCAGGATCGCCTGCACACCGCGCTGCAATCGGCCGAACGGCAGAAGTCGTGGGTGGTGCTGATGTTCCTCGACCTCGACCGTTTCAAACCGATCAACGATTCCCTCGGCCACGCCGCCGGCGACCGCATGTTGAAAGACATGGCCACGCGCCTGCTGGCCTGCGTCGACGATGACGACACCGTGGCGCGCATGGGCGGCGACGAATTCACTTTGCTGCTGCAACATCGCTCCAGTCGCGAAATGGCGCTGAACCGGGCGATTCATGTCGCCGAACAGATCCTTGGCAGCCTGGTGCGGCCATTCGTGCTCGAAGGCCGCGAGTTCTTCGTCACCGCCAGTATCGGCATCGCCCTGAGTCCGCAGGACGGCAACGAACTCAGCCAGTTGATGAAGAACGCCGACACGGCGATGTACCACGCCAAGGAACGCGGCAAGAACAACTTCCAGTTCTATCAGGCCGACATGAACGCCAGTGCGCTGGAGCGCCTGGAGCTGGAAAGCGACTTGCGCCACGCCCTGGAGCAGAACGAATTCGTCCTGTATTACCAACCGCAATTCAGCGGCGACGGCAAACGCCTGACCGGCGCCGAAGCGCTGTTGCGCTGGCGTCATCCGCGTCGCGGACTGGTGCCGCCGGGGGATTTCATTCCGGTGCTGGAAGAACTCGGGCTGGTGGTGGACGTTGGCGACTGGGTGATCAGCGAGGCGTGCCGCCAACTGAAGACCTGGCACCAGAACCGTGTGCGCGTGCCGAAGGTGTCGGTGAACATCTCGGCGCGGCAGTTCTCCGATGGCCAGCTCGGCACGCGGATCGCCACGATCCTGCGCGAGACCGGCCTGCCGCCGGCGTGTCTGGAATTGGAGCTGACCGAAAGTATTCTGATGCGCGAAGTCAGCGAGGCCATGCAGATTCTCGCCGGGCTGAAAAACCTGGGTCTGAGCATTGCGGTCGATGACTTCGGCACGGGTTATTCATCGCTGAACTACCTCAAGCAATTCCCGATTGACGTGCTGAAGATCGACCGCACGTTTGTCGATGGTTTGCCGTCGGGCGAGCAGGACGCGCAGATTGCCCGGGCGATCATTGCCATGGCGCACAGCCTGAATCTGGCGGTGATCGCCGAGGGCGTGGAAACCCATGAGCAGTTGGACTTCTTGCGTGAACATGGCTGCGATGAGGTTCAGGGCTATCTGTTCGGGCGGCCGATGCCGGCGGGACGATTTGAGGCGCAGTTCAGCAATGACGCGCTCTTTATGTTCGACTGAAGATCGGCGTCGCGACCGAAAAGATCGCAGCCTTCGGCAGCTCCTACAAGGATTGATGTCGGTCACAGTATTCGGGATCAGCTCGGATTACTGTAGGAGCTGCCGAAGGCTGCGATCTTTTGAGGCCGGCACAATCACCATCTATCTGCGCATGAACGCCACTTGTCTGCGACATGATGTCGTTTCATATGCCATCCAAAACCCATTGGGTTAGAATGCCCCCCTTTTCTGCCCCCGATCCTTGAGGACCGCCATGTTCAGCCGTGATTTGACTATTGCCAAGTACGACGCCGACCTTTTTGCCGCCATGGAGCAAGAAGCTCAGCGCCAGGAAGAACACATTGAGCTGATCGCTTCGGAAAACTACACCAGCCCAGCGGTGATGGAAGCTCAAGGCTCGGTCCTGACCAACAAGTACGCTGAAGGCTACCCAGGCAAGCGTTACTACGGTGGTTGCGAGTACGTCGACATCGTTGAGCAACTGGCCATCGACCGCGCCAAAGAGCTGTTCGGCGCCGATTACGCCAACGTTCAGCCGCACGCCGGTTCGCAAGCCAACGCCGCCGTTTACCTGGCCCTGCTGCAAGGTGGCGATACCATCCTGGGCATGAGCCTGGCACACGGTGGTCACCTGACCCACGGCGCCAGCGTTTCCTCCTCCGGCAAGCTGTACAACGCCGTTCAATACGGTATCGATGCCAACGGCCTGATCGACTACGACGAAGTCGAGCGTCTGGCAGTTGAGCACAAGCCAAAAATGATCGTGGCCGGTTTCTCTGCCTACTCGCAGATTCTCGACTTCCCACGCTTCCGCGCAATCGCTGACAAGGTTGGCGCTTACCTGTTCGTCGACATGGCTCACGTAGCCGGTCTGGTTGCCGCCGGTGTTTACCCGAACCCGGTGCCGTTCGCTGACGTCGTGACCACCACCACGCACAAGACCCTGCGCGGTCCACGTGGCGGCCTGATCCTGGCGCGCGCCAACGCCGACATCGAGAAGAAGCTGAACTCCGCGGTCTTCCCGGGCGCCCAGGGTGGCCCGCTGGAGCACGTGATCGCTGCCAAGGCGATCTGCTTCAAGGAAGCGCTGCAACCTGAGTTCAAGGCCTACCAGGAACAAGTGGTGCTGAACGCCCAGGCCATGGCCGAAGTGTTCATCGAGCGCGGTTTCGACGTAGTTTCCGGTGGTACCAAGAACCACCTGTTCCTGCTGTCGCTGATCAAGCAGGACATCTCCGGTAAAGACGCCGACGCCGCTCTGGGCAAAGCGTTCATCACCGTGAACAAGAACTCCGTACCAAACGATCCACGCTCGCCGTTCGTCACTTCCGGCCTGCGCTTCGGTACTCCGGCTGTGACCACTCGCGGCTTCAAGGTTGCAGAGTGCAAAGAGCTGGCCGGCTGGATCTGCGACATCCTGGCTGACCTGAACAACGAAGCGGTGATCGACGCCGTGCGCGAGAAAGTCAAAGCCATCTGCAAGAAACTGCCGGTGTACGGCGCGTAATTGCGACGTTAAATCTGCAGCATGAAAAACCGGCCAAGTGATTGGCCGGTTTTTTTTCGCCTGCAGAAACCACCGGTCAGACCGGTCATGCCAATTTTGTGTTTTTCACTTGTCATCCCGAAAAAACCGAGCGTAGACTGCACCCGCACTGGACATACCGGTAAGACCACAATAATTAAGTCCTGAATCTGAGCGTGTAAGCGCCAGCAGCCAGGACACCGACCAGGATTCCTCCCATGCTCAGATGGTGCTCGCGTTCAATCTTCCTCCAAGTGGTTCTCGGACTGATGCTCGGCATCGTCTGCGGGCTGACCCTTCCTGAATACTCGGCCCAGCTCAAACCGCTCGGCGACGGCTTCATCAAACTGATCAAAATGCTCATTGGCCTCATCGTGTTCTGCGTGGTGGTCAGCGGCATCAGCGGCGCGGGCGATCTGAAGAAGGTCGGGCGCATCGGCCTCAAATCGGTCATTTACTTCGAAGTGTTGACCACCATCGCCCTGGTGATCGGCCTGGTGTTCGCCTTCAGTACCGGCATCGGCAGCGGCGCGAACATTCATTTGGAGCAGCTGTCCGCCGCTGATATAGGCGACATCGCCGAGCGCGGCCAGCACATGCACACCACCACGCAGTTCCTGATGGACCTGATTCCGACTTCAGTGATCGGCGCCTTCGCCGACAACAATATCCTGCAGGTGCTGCTGTTCTCGGTGCTGTTCGGCAGCGCCTTGAATCTGGTCGGCGAAGCGGCTTCCGGGATCTCCCGACTGATCAACGAACTGAGCCATGTGATCTTCCGGATCATGGGCATGATCGTGCGTCTGGCGCCGATCGGCGTGTTCGGCGCCATCGCCTTCACCACCAGCAAATATGGCCTCGATTCCCTGCAGCACCTGGGCAGTCTGGTCGGTTTGTTCTATTTGACCTGTATCGCTTTCGTCAGCGTGATTCTCGGTCTGGTGATGCGCGCCTCTGGCCTGCGTATGTGGCCGCTGCTCAAGTACCTGCGTGAAGAACTGCTGATCGTCATGGGCACCGCCTCTTCCGATGCTGTGCTGCCGCAAATCATGCGCAAACTCGAACACCTCGGCATTGGCAGCTCGACGGTTGGCCTGGTGATTCCGACCGGGTATTCGTTCAACCTCGACGGTTTCTCGATCTACCTGACCCTGGCCATCGTCTTCATCGCCAACGCCACCGGCACGCCACTGGCGATGACTGATTTGCTGACGATTCTGCTGGTGTCGCTGATTACCTCCAAAGGGGCACACGGCATTCCGGGTTCGGCGCTAGTGATTCTGGCGGCAACATTGACGGCGATTCCGGCGATCCCGGTGGTCGGTCTGGTGCTTGTGCTCGCGGTGGACTGGTTCATGGGCATCGGCCGGGCACTCACCAATCTCATCGGCAACTGCGTCGCCACGGTAGCAATCGCCCGTTGGGAAAAAGACATCGACGTGCAACGCGCCAACAAAGTACTCAGCGGCCAGCAGGGCTACACCTTTCAGCCGCGTAAAACAGCAACTCCGGCGCACCAGCAGGAGTTCTGATTTCAACCCTGGAGGCGCTGCCGCAAGCGGTGATCTTTGATCCTGATTTGCGGCGCCCTACAGGCACATGGAGCAAGACAAGTGATTACCACATCAACCGTCGTCAACTCAGTCGTAGAAAAACTCCGCGCCGCCCTCGCCCGGGGTCAGTGGCGCTCCGGCGACATGCTGCCGGGCCAGCGTGAACTGGCCGAACAACTGGGCATCAGCCGGCCGAGCCTGCGCGAAGCGGTGATCGTCCTTGAAACCCTGGGTCTGGTGCGTTCGATGCCGGGCAAAGGCGTGGTCGTCCTCGATGCGCAATTGAGCGACAGTCAAAGCCACGACAGTGCCGTGGCCGGCGCCAGCCTGGAAGACGTGCTGCAACTGCGCTACACCCTTGAGCCGTTCATTGTCGGGCTGGTCGCACAATCGATCAGCAGCAAGGAAGTCGGCCAGTTGCGCCTGACCCTGATGGACATGCGCGAAGCCCTCGAGGCTGGCGACAGCGAAGCCGGGGTCAGCGCTTACATCGCCTTCCACGAAGAGTTGTTCACCCTGACCTCGAATCCGATCTTCCAGAGTGTGGTGCAGCAGACCAGCAATGCCCTCAAGCAAAGCGCTGAAGTGTTGCGCAACTCACCGGAACATCTGGCCGAACGGCTGGAAGAAAACGAAGCGGTGGTGCGCGCCATCCGCAGCAAGAACAGCGCCCAGGCCAGCGCCGAAATGCGCCGGCACATTCTGCGCGAAGGTCAGCGCATGGGCATCGAGCTGAATATCCCGGAAGACCACCTGAGTCGCTGATATCTATTGGAGACAGGCTATGAACAGTTTCGCTTCACCCTCGCATGCTCAGCCGACTGCCACGCCCCTGCCCTTCTCTCGGCTGCGGGCGCCGGTGGAGGATTTGTATCCGCGACTGTTCGACGCAATTCTCGAGCAGCGCATTGATTCGGCCAGCCGTTTTACTGAAGACAGCCTGAAAGACATGTTCGGCGCCAGCCGCGCCGAGGTGCGCCGGGTGCTGACCCAACTGTCCCATGAGCACGTCATTGTGTTGCGGGCCAATCACCGGCCACGGGTGGCGGCACCTGATCGGGAACAGACACGGCAGGCCCTGCATGCGCGGCGACTGACCGAGAGCACGCTGGTACATTTGGCCTGTCAGCGCGCGCAAGCGGAAGGGTTGAAACGCTTGCGCGGGGTGATCGAGCGCGAGCGTCAGGCCGTCGACAAAGATCGGCGAGGTGCGGCGATTCGCATGTCGGGGGAGTTTCATCTGCACTTGGCGCAGATGGCGGGAAATGCACCGTTGGCGCATTTTCTTGGCAGTCTGGTGCCGCTGACGTCATTGGCGATTGCGCGAAGTGAGTGCCAGACGCATAGCTGTTGCGCATGGCAGGAGCACTTGGCGCTGGTTGAGGCGGTGGAGCGAGGCGATGCTTGCAAAGCCGGGATGCTGATGAATCAGCATCTGGATCAACTTGAGCAGACCCTGCTGGGTTCAGACCTTGAGCAATGTGCTGTCGGTTAGACCGCCATCGCGAGCAAGCTCGCTCCCACAGTGAATTGCATTCGACTGACAGAGTGCGGTCGACTGTGGGAGCGAGCTTGCTCGCGAAGAGGCCATCACTGACAACCAAGATCCATCAGGCAGAAGCGACTTTGGCAAACCCCGCCCGAATCTTCTCTTCCGGCAAATCATCAGCAATAAACACAATCACGCTTTCCCGCGCCTCGCCCTCGGCCCATTCGGTGTCCCAGTCGAAACCATAAAGCTTCAGCACGCCCTGAAACACCAAACGCCGATCCTCACCGGCAATGCTCAGCACGCCCTTGTAACGCAGCAATTGCTTGCCGTGTTCTTCCAGCAGTTCGTTCATGAACTCGCTGAGCTGATCGATATCCAGCGGCTGATCGGTGCGCAGCACCAGACTGGAAATACGATCGATTGACGGCGCCTTGCTCACCGGGCGCAGGCTCAAGCCGCCGCCAAGATCGGCATTGAGGTTGAAGCCACGGACATCCAGCAGTTCTGCCAGATCGATGTTGCCGTGCTCAACCACACGAACCGGCGCGCGCCGGTTGATCCGCGTCAGTCGTTCGCTCAGTGCATTGAACGTGGCTTCGTCGACCAGATCGGTTTTGCTCACCAGCAGGCGATCGGCAAAACCGATCTGTGCCTGGGCGATGGTCTGGGTCAGGTGCACGTCTGCGTGCGCGGCATCGACCAAGGTGATGATGCCATCGAGCAGATAACGCTCGCGCAATTCCTCATCGATGAAAAAGGTCTGCGCCACGGGTGCTGGATCGGCCAGGCCGGTGCACTCGATGACCAGACGATCGAACGCAATATCACCGCTGTCCAGCCGTTCAAGCAGCAAGTACAGAGCCTTGGTCAGGTCGGTGTGAATAGTGCAGCAGACGCAGCCGTTGGCCAGGGTCATGACTTGCACCGGCTCATCACCCAGTAACTGAGTGTCGATGCCGGCGTCGCTGAATTCGTTTTCGATCACGGCGATTTTCAGGCCGTGCTCGGCTTTGAGGATATGGCGCAGCAAAGTGGTCTTGCCGGCACCGAGAAAACCGCTGAGTACCGTTACCGGAATGGGAGAGGACAAACGCTTTCTCCTTCACAAAATGAATGAACAACACAAAAACAACTGTGGGAGCGAGCCTGCTCGCGAAGGGGTCGTGTCAGTCGACATCATTGCTCGATGACACACCGCTTTCGCGAGCAGGCTCGCTCCCACAGGGGGATTACCTCAACCGCACGCTGTCAGCTCAACAGCACTTCGGCCCACCCTTGCCACCGTAACGGGCTTCCTGACGTTCGCGAAAGAACATCTCGTAGCTCATCACCGGTTTGTCCGGGTGCTTGGTTTGCATATGCTCGACGTAGGTGTCGTAGTCGGGCATGCCGACCATCAGACGCGCGGCCTGACCGAGGTATTTACCGAGGCGACTCAGGTCATTGAACATGGTGCAATCCTCTGGTTACGCGTCCGGCAGGGCCTGGAATGGCGATTCTTTATCCGTACGCTCTTTTTTGCCCCAGGCGGCGATGCCGACCTTGAGCGCATAGAACAGGATACTGAAGACCACGAACAGGAACAGCGCGGTAAGCGTTGCGTTGGTGTAAGCGTTGAAGATCACGTGCTGCATCTGCTCGACGCTTTTTGCCGGTGCCAGCACCTGACCGTTGGCCAGCGCATCGCTGTACTTCTTGGCCAGCGACAGGAAGCCGATCGCCGGGTTGGCATCGAACAGCTTGATGAAGCCTGCAGTCGTGGTGCAGATCAGCAGCCAGGCGGCTGGCAGCAGCGTGACCCAGATGTAGCGCTGGCGCTTCATTTTGATCAGAACCACGGTGCCGAGCATCAGCGCGATACCGGCCAGCATCTGGTTGGAGATACCGAACAGTGGCCACAGGGTATTGATGCCGCCCAGTGGATCGATCACACCCTGGTAGAGCAACCAGCCCCACATCGCCACACAACCGGCGGTGGCGATCAGGTTGGCGGTCCATGATTCGGTACGTCTCAGTGCCGGAACGAAGGAGCCGAGCAGGTCCTGCAGCATGAAACGCCCGGCACGGGTACCGGCGTCGACTGCGGTAAGGATGAACAGCGCTTCGAACAGGATCGCGAAGTGGTACCAGAACGCCATGGTGTTTTCACCCGGCAGGACGCTGTGCAGGATCTGTGCGATACCGACCGCCAGGGTCGGCGCACCACCGGCACGGGCCAGAATGGTGGTTTCACCGATGTCGTGTGCCACCGCTTGCAGCGCTTCCGGCGTGATCGCGAAGCCCCAGCTGGAGACCACTTGCGCAACCGAAGCGACGTCACTGCCAACCACAGCGGCCGGGCTGTTCATGGCGAAGTACACGCCTGGCTCGATCACCGAAGCGGCGACCATGGCCATGATGGCGACGAACGACTCCATCAGCATGCCGCCGTAACCGATGTAACGGGCGTTGGTTTCGTTATCCAGCAGCTTCGGCGTGGTGCCCGAAGAAATCAGTGCGTGGAAACCGGACACTGCACCGCAGGCAATGGTGATGAACAGGAACGGAAACAGACCACCCTTCCACACCGGGCCAGTACCGTCGACGAACTGGGTCAGCGCCGGCATTTTCAGCTCGGGCATGGTCACCAGAATACCGATCGCCAGGGCGATGATGGTGCCGATCTTGAGGAACGTGGAGAGGTAGTCACGCGGAGCCAGAATCAGCCACACCGGCAGCGATGCCGCGACGAAACCGTAACCGACCAGCATCCAGGTAATCTGCACGCCGGTGAAGGTAAACGCCTTGGCCCACACCGGATCAGCGGCAATCTGCCCACCGAGCCAGATTGAACCGAGCAGCAGCAACACGCCGACCACGGAGATTTCACCGATGCGGCCCGGGCGGATGTAGCGCATGTAAATGCCCATGAACATCGCGATCGGGATGGTCGCCATCACGGTGAAGATGCCCCACGGGCTCTCGGCCAGCGCTTTAACCACGATCAGCGCCAGCACCGCGAGGATGATGATCATGATCAGGAAGCAGCCGAACAGTGCGATGGTGCCGGGAATGCGGCCCATTTCTTCACGCACCATGTCGCCCAGGGAACGGCCGTTGCGCCGGGTCGACATGAACAGAACCATGAAGTCCTGCACCGCGCCCGCCAGCACCACACCGGCAATCAGCCACAGCGTGCCGGGCAGATAACCCATCTGCGCCGCCAATACCGGGCCGACCAGAGGTCCGGCGCCAGCGATGGCAGCGAAGTGGTGACCGAAAAGAATGTGTTTGTTGGTCGGCACATAGTCCAGACCGTCGTTGTTGAGCACGGCGGGGGTGGCCCGACGCGGGTCCAGTTGCATCACATTGTTAGCGATGAACAGACTGTAGTAACGATACGCAACCAGATAAATGGCCACGGCAGCGACCACGATCCACAAGGCGTTGATCGCCTCGCCGCGGCGCAATGCCACTACGCCCAGGGCGCACGCTCCTACGATTGCCAGCAATAGCCAGGGTAAGTGGCGTAGCAGGCTATTATTATTTTTCATTTTATTATTCCAGCCAGGGTGGACAAGAAAGACAGCCACCCCGAGTTTAGCGCTTACGGCGCCAAAGGCCATACCCCGACGTTGGTCTAGACGCTTTAGCGATTGGCTGCGACCGACAGGTCGGGTCTATAGTCAGCGAACCTTCATGAGGATTGCGCCATGAGCGAGCACCCCGCTAATCGACGTCGTTTCAAACGTATTGCGTTCGATGCCAGAACCGAGCTGAGTCAGGACCAGTTCATCTGGCCGGTGAAGCTGATTGATCTGTCGCTCAAGGGACTGCTGATCGAGCGGCCGGAGCCGTGGCTGGGGGACTCGGGGAAGGATTTCTTCGTCGACATTCATCTGAGCGATGACGTCGATATCGAGATGGACGTGCACTTGGCCCACGAGGAAAACGGCCAGCTTGGGTTTGTCTGCCGGCATATCAGCCTGGAATCGATCCAGCGCTTGCGGCGCTTGATCGAGCTGAATCTGGCTGACGAAGCGGAACTGGAGCGCGAACTGGGCGCCCTGATCGAAATTTAGAATCCACCACAGATCAAATGTAGGAGTGAGCCTGCTCGCGATAGCGATTTGTCATTCAACATTTGCGTTGACTGGTTCACCGCTATCGCGAGCAGGCTCACTCCTACAGGGGTCGGTGGTTTATTCGAAGAGCGCGTCGAGGGCCTGTTCGAGGCGGGTCACGGCGATGATTTGCAAACCCGGCGGGGATTCCTTCGGCGCATTGCCCTTCGGCACAATCGCCCGTTTGAAGCCATGCTTGGCGGCTTCCTTCAGACGTTCCTGACCGCTCGGCACCGGGCGAACCTCTCCAGACAAACCGACTTCGCCGAATACCAGCAAATCATGCGGCAACGGACGATTGCGCAAACTCGACATCACCGCCGCCATCAACGCCAGATCCGACGCCGTTTCCAGCACCTTCACCCCACCGACCACATTGAGAAACACGTCTTGATCGTGCGTCGGAATACCGCCATGGCGATGCAAAACCGCGAGCAACATCGCCAAGCGGTTCTGGTCCAGCCCCAGCGTCACCCGACGCGGATTGGCCAGATGACTGTCATCGACCAGTGCCTGCACTTCCACCAGCATCGGCCGGGTGCCTTCCCACGTCGCCATTACCACACTACCCGGGACTTCTTCCTGCGCACGAGTAAGAAAAATCGCCGAAGGGTTGGAGACTTCTTTCAAACCCTTGTCAGTCATGCCGAACACACCCAACTCGTTAACCGCGCCGAAGCGGTTTTTCACCGCACGCAGCAAACGCAGACGTCCATCGGATTCGCCTTCGAAATACAGCACGGTGTCGACCATGTGCTCGAGAACACGGGGACCGGCCAGCGCGCCCTCCTTGGTCACGTGGCCGACAAGGAAAATCGCCGTACCGCTCTGCTTGGCATACCGCACCAGCAGCGCCGCGCTTTCACGTACCTGGGAAACGCCGCCGGGCGCCGATTGCAGCTGTTCGGTGAAGATCGTCTGGATCGAATCGATCACCATCACCTTGGGCTTTTCCTGACGGGCCGTGGCGATGATGGTTTCGATGCAGGTTTCAGTCATCACCCGCAGTTGATCCTGCGGCAAGCCGAGGCGACGCGCGCGCATGGCCACTTGTTGCTGGGATTCTTCGCCGGTGACATAGAGTGCCGGCATGCTTTTGGCGAGGTTGCACAGGGTCTGCAACAGGATCGTCGATTTGCCAATACCCGGGTCACCACCGATCAGCACCACCGAGCCGTCGACCAGACCGCCTCCGAGGACCCGGTCCAGTTCACCGGACGCAGTGGAGAAGCGCGGAATCTCTTCGATGCTGACTTCGGCCAGGGTTTTGATCTGCGCCTGCTGCCCGGCCCAGCCCGTACGACCGGTCGGCGCCGTGGCACCGCCGCTTTCGATCATGGTCTCGGTCAAGGTATTCCAGGCACCGCATTCGCCGCACTGACCGGCCCACTTGGGAAAGGTTGCGCCGCACTCGGTGCAGCCGTACATGCGCTTGGCCTTGGCCATCAGAACCCCCGACAAAAACCGCGATGATAACGCACGTGCTGCCGATCAGCGCGGCGCAGGACTACGGATTTCGCCGCTGGCCAGACGCGCGGCGCTATTGCCCAGTGGATCTTCGGCATTCAGGTCAGCGCCTTTGACCTTTAACGCATCGAGCAACTCCAGACGCTTGAACAACCCGGCGTACATGGCCGCCGTCTGCCCGGCGCCGTTGCGCTGATCGGGGCTGCAATCGGTGGCCATCAAGCGCCGGGCGATCTGCAACTCACCCTTGAAGATCGCGCCCATCAGCGCCGTGTTACCGCGTTGGTCCTGGGCACAGGCATCGGCGCCGGCAGCGAGCAAACGTTCCACCGCTGGTGCCTGACCGTGATAAGCCGCCAGAATCAGCGCGGTGTAACCCTTGCTGTCACGAGTGTCGAGGGAATAGCCGGACTCGATGAACGTGTTGAGCATCGGCACATCGCCGCGCCGGGCCGCATCGAAGTAATAGTCCTGCAACTGGGTCTTGATTGCCTCGGGACTCTGCTCGGCCGGTGCCGCCCACGTCGCGAACGACAGGCAGCCGGCCAACAGCAAAAGACAGATGCGCATCAGCAGTCTCCTTTGAACGAAACGGGGCCTGACTCAGGCCCCGTGTGCTACATCGATATCAATCGACCAGTTTGGCCGCCAAGGCCTTGACCCGGCTCAGGTCGCCCTTGGCCACTTCCGTTACGCCAGTGCCGTATTCCGGATCAGCCTTATAAAGGAAGGACAGGATGATGTGCTTGCTCTCGTCATCGGTGCTGGCCAACGAGCCACCGAAGCTGTCGATCAGGTCCCGGCGCTCTTTCTTGCTGAACGAGCGGTACAGATCGCCGGCCTGCTTGAAGTTCTGCTCACGCTGGATTTTCGCCTGCTGAGTGCTGCCCGACAGTGCCGACTGGCTGTAACGCGCGTTTGGCGTCTCGTCACGGGGTTGCAGTCGGCTCGGCTGATAGTTCACGCCGCTGTTGCTGGCGCCGAAGTTCATCGCGCCATCCTGATTGCCATTGTTCACGGCAACTTTCGGCGCATTGATTGGCAATTGCAGCGCATTGGCGCCCAGGCGATACATCTGCGTATCGGCATAAGAGAACACTCGACCTTGTAACAAACGATCTTCGGAAGGCTCGATACCCGGAACAATATTCGCGGGTGCCATGGCCACTTGTTCGGTTTCCTGGAAGACATTCGCCGGATTACGGTTCAACACCATTTGTCCAACTTTTCGTTCAGGAATACCAGGCCAGATCTTGGTGGCGTCTAATGGATCGAAATCAAACTTGGACAGATCTTGTGGTTTCAGCATTTGAATGTACAAGTCCCATTTCGGGAAATTGCCTTTATTGATGTTACTCACCAGATCATTGGTCATGTGACTGTAGTCTTGACCCTGAACTTTTGCGACTTGTTTTGGCGTCAGATTATTAATCCCCTGCAAGCTCTTCCAGTGAAACTTTACATAGTTAACTTCGCCTTTGGCGTTGATCAACTTGTATGCATGTACGCCGTTACCATCCATTTCGCGATAACTGGCGGGCGTGCCCGAGTTCGAATACAACTCGGTCAGCGTACGGGTGGCTTCTGGAACATGGGAGAAGAAGTCGAATCGACGCGAGTCGTCATCAAGGTTAGTCCGTGGGTCCGGTTTAAACGCGTGCACCATGTCTGGAAACTTGATCGCATCACGGATGAAAAAGGTCGGGAAATTGTTACCCACAAGGTCCCAGTTACCGTCAGCCGTGTAGAACTTGGTGGCGAACCCCCGTGGGTCACGCAGGGTTTCCGGCGAGTGATTGCCGTGCACCACCGCAGAGAAGCGCACAAATACCGGCGTGCTCTGGCCGGCGGCGAACACTTTGGCTTTGCTCAGGTCGCTGAGATCGTTGGTCACCGTGAAGGTGCCATGGGCACCGGTGCCGCGTGCGTGAACGACGCGCTCGGGAATGCGCTCACGATCAAAACGCTGAAGCTTCTGAATCAGTTGCACATCCTGCAGCAGCACCGGGCCGTTGGCACCGGCGGTCTGCGAGTTCTGATTGTCGCCGACGGCGGCGCCGTTATCGCGGGTCAGCGGCGCGGCGTTAACGGAGAAGGTCAACAAGCTGGCGGTGAGTACACCGAGGGTACGGCGACGGGGAAAAGCCCCCAGTCCAAGTGCGGAGTTCATATCAGGATCCTCTGGTTATTTTGGGGCGCATCCAGATGCGCCACCCCAAGGCTAGAGGCCTGCGACGTCGAACATAAATAGAAAGAACGTAACGCCATGATTGACAAAATTGGCTTTCTGATCAGCGGGTTACAGGATATAACGCGCGCGATTGGTGGCACTTTGCAAACTAATCGTCGATTGATGTGTCGATAAAAACGGGCATTGTAAGAAGGTGTTTCGCGCAGGACGCGTTTTGCTGATTTACACTGCGTACACCAAACTCATCTGTAACAAGGAAATAACTATGGGCGTGCTAAGTGAGTTCAAGGCCTTCGCGGTCAAAGGCAATGTGGTCGACATGGCCGTCGGTATCATCATCGGGGCCGCGTTCGGCAAAATTGTTTCGTCGTTTGTCGGTGACGTCATCATGCCGCCAATCGGCCTGCTGATCGGGGGGGTGGACTTCAGTGATCTGGCCGTCACGCTCAAGGCTGCCGAGGGCGCTGCGCCTGCAGTGGTGCTGGCCTACGGCAAGTTCCTGCAGACCATTCTGGACTTCGTGATCGTCGCTTTCGCCATCTTCATGGGCGTCAAAGCCATTAACCGCCTCAAACGCGAAGAAGCCGTGGCCCCTACCCTGCCACCGGTGCCGACCAAGGAAGAGGAGTTGCTGGGCGAGATCCGCGACTTGCTCAAGGCCCAGAACACCCGGCCCTGAAACCCTTGCTCGATAGAAACAACGGCGCCTTCGAGGCGCCGTTTGTTTACCAATAGTTTTCCACAGCCACCTGACCAGGTCGACGAGTCAAGCTGAGGCTCATGTGGCGTTTTTTCAGCAACGCGCGAGTGTCATCGATCATCTGTGGATTGCCGCAGAGCATGACGCGTGAGTGCTCCGCCGACAGTTCCACGCCTGCCGCACGCTCCAGCTCACCGTTCTCGATCAGTGTGGTAATGCGCCCGTGCAGTGCACCCGGATGCGCTTCACGCGTCACCGTCGCGATGAACTGCAATTTGTGAGCATGCTCGCTGAGGTACTCGCGTTGCGTGAGCCCGGCAATCAGATCCTGATAGGCCAATTCCCGCGCCTCGCGCACGCTGTACACCAGAATGATGCGCTCGAATTTTTCCCAGACTTCGAAGTCCTGCAGAATCGACAGGAACGGCGCCACTCCGGTGCCTGTGGACAATAGCCATAGATCCCGTCCGTCGACGAAGCGATCAAGCGTCAGGTAGCCGAAGGCCTGACGATCCACCAGCAAGGTGTCACCGACCTGCAGCCGGCTCAGCTCACTGGTGAACTCACCGCCCGGCACCACGATGGAAAAGAACTCAAGAAACTCGTCAAACGGCGACGACACCATCGAATACGCGCGCCACACGATGCTGCCATCGGCTTTGCTCACACCCAGCCTGGCGAACTGCCCGGCGTGAAAACGAAAGCCTGCATCCCGGCTGGTGCGCAAGGTAAACAGGTTCGGGGTCAAGGGTTGCACATCAAGCAAAGTCTGCGTGGTGTATTTCTCTGCGCTGGCGGTCATGAGGCACTCCATTGAACGGTGACCTCCAGTGTCGCCCAAAACGCCTCCACGAAACACCGACGACTGATAGTGATATTCAGCAGATTTCCCAACACATTCAAAACTATAAAATCGCTAAAACTAACGGTATTAGAGCAATCACTTCATATGACAATCTGCATGTAAAGTTTTTGAGCGCTAAGAACTCTTTATCAACAGATGATCATGTTCAATACCGAAAAAATTTAAAGCCTGGCGTAGGAAACATCCTACACTCCGATGCGTGCCGGATCTTTTGGATCCATTCCGCGCCCCCCGCAACGTCGATGGAGAATTCTGTAATGGAAACGTGGAAGGAATCACAACTGAAACAACTGACGTTTGCCAAGGGAGTAGATGCTGCTTATCCGATTCTGTTGCGATTTGCCGAAAATCTCGGATTCAACTTTTGTGCTATTTCGGTTATTTCACTCCATCGGGATCCGCTTCTTAATCCCTTGCAAATCAATAACTATCCTGATGAATGGAACGCACGATATGAAAAAAGCGATTACAGTAAAATCGACCCATTGATATCACACTGCAATCATTCAATGACGCCCATTGTCTGGAGTGAATCGGTATTTGCAGACACCCACCAGATATGGCAAGGGCTGCAATATTATGGCCTGCAACATGGCTGGTCGCAGTCTTTCCATCATGAGCCCAGTGGTTTGTGCAGCATTATCAGCCTGGCGCGAAAGCACTGCTCGATCAGTCCCCTGGAACTGTATGAGCACTTTGGCTACATGTTCTACGCCGCCAGTCATTTGAGTGAATTGTTTGCCCGGACCCTGCCGCCTCACGTGCTCAAGCCCCGCCAACCGCACCTGTCGCCACGAGAACTTGAGGTGCTGAATTTGTCTGCTGTCGGCAAAACGGCCTATGAAATCTCGAAGATCCTCAGCCTGAGCGAGCGTACCGTGAACTACCACGTGCAAAACATCATCGAGAAGCTCAACGTCTGCAACAAGATTTCCGCTGTCATAGCGGCCGCCAGAGCCGGCATCATCTAGTCGAACGGTCTTGCCTCCTTTTACAAAACATGTGGGTAATGACGAATAAAAAACGTACCATTTGTGGCCCTCCTGAGTGATGACGCCCACATTGCGCGTTGAATTACACTCAGTCGGTTCCGCCGCACACTGTCAGGGCTGCGGAACACCCCGTTGATTACCCTGAGTTCCCGCCCGATGCCTTTGCTTGATACGCCCTTCGCCCAACTCGATCTGATTCGCCAACCTGAACAGCAGAACGAACCGCTGCAAGCCTTCGATGCGGCCGACGAATACCTGCTCAATCATCTGGCGGCGCAGCAACCGACGGCCGACACGCGGGTATTGGTGCTCAACGACAGCTTTGGCGCACTGGCAGCCAGCCTGCTCGGCAAGGTTCAAGTCAGCAGCAGCGGCGACTCGTTTCTGGGTTTTCAGGGGCTGGAAAAAAACCTGCTGCGCAATGGTCAGGCATTCGACGCTGTTCGCGGGATCCCCGCCAGTGAGCCATTGGTCGGACCGTTCGACCGGGTGCTGATCCGCGTACCGAAAACCCTCGCGCTGCTCGAAGAACAACTGATTCGCTTGCAAGGGCAACTCGCGCCCGGCGCCGAAGTGATCGCCGCCGCCATGGTCAAACACCTGCCACGCGCTGCCGGTGATCTGCTGGAGCGCTACATCGGCCCGGTGCAAGCCTCTCTGGCGGTGAAGAAGGCGCGGCTGTTGATCGCCACGCCTGAAACGAAAGCCCCGGCCATCTCGCCTTACCCTTCGCGGTATCGCCTCGATGAGCCGCCGATCGAATTGCTCAACCACGCCAACGTGTTCTGCCGTGAAGGTCTGGACATCGGCACGCGGGCCTTTCTGCCACACCTGCCGAAAAACCTTGGCAGCGCTCGAGTCGCCGATCTCGGGTGTGGCAACGGTGTTCTGGCGATCGCGAGTGCGCTGCAAAACCCCGATGCGCAGTACACGCTGGTCGACGAATCGTTCATGGCGGTGCAATCGGCGGCCGAAAACTGGCGCGCAGCGCTGGGGGAGCGCGAGGTGATCGTGCGGGCTGGCGATGGTCTGGCCGGGCAAGAACCACAATCGCTGGACGTGGTGCTGTGCAATCCGCCGTTCCATCAGCAGCAGGTGGTCGGTGACTTTCTGGCCTGGCGCATGTTCCAGCAAGCCCGCGAAGCGCTGGTGGTGGGCGGTGCACTGTACATCGTCGGTAACCGCCATCTGGGTTACCACAGCAAATTGGCGCGGTTGTTCCGCGGCGTCGAGCAAGTGGCCGCCACGCCGAAATTCGTGATCCTCAAGGCCCGCAAGTAAACCTTCAGACAAAAAAACCCTCCGCGAGGAGGGTTGCAAAGCCGTACCCGAAGGCGCCGGGACGGGGATGATTCAGTGCGTGGTCAGGCCTGCCGCATTCATGAACATGCGCATCAGGCTGGCGGCGATAAACAGCACGCCAACACTGCCAACCCAGATCAGGGCCAACCAGCCGAGCCGCTGCCATAGCGGTTTTTTTTCGGCTTGTTCAATGTCGTGCAGGGAATGTTTTCCAGTCATTTTTTTCAAACCTCTTCAAGATTGATGGCGCCATCGCCGACGCCATCGCGAGCAGGTTTTTGCTTAGTGATAGCCATCTTCGTGGGTGACCTTGCCGCGGAACACGTAGTAGCTCCAGAAGGTGTAACCCAGGATGAACGGGATGATGAACAGCGTACCCACCAGCATGAAGCCTTGGCTTTGCGGCGGTGCGGCGGCGTCCCAGATCGAGATCGACGGCGGCACGATGTTCGGCCACAGGCTGATGCCCAAGCCGCTGTAGCCGAGGAAGATCAGCACCAGGGTCAGCAGGAACGGCATGTAGTTGGCATTGCGTGCCACGGCGCGGATCAGACCGTACAGGGTCACCAGCACCAGAATCGGCACCGGCATGAACCAGAACAGGTTGGGCATGCTGAACCAGCGCGAGGCGATTTCCGGGTGGGCCAGCGGCGTCCACAGACTGACCACACCAATCACCGCCAACAGCACGAACGCCAGTGGCCGTGCCAGATTGTGCATCTGCTCTTGCAGCTTGCCTTCGGTTTTCATGATCAGCCAGGTGCAACCGAGCAAGGCATACGCCACTACCAGCGCCGCGCCGCAGAACAGCGTGAACGGTGTCAGCCAGTCGAGTGATCCGCCGGCGAACTGCCGATTGACCACCGGCAAGCCGTCGATGAACGCCCCCAGCGCCACACCCTGGAAGAACGTCGCCGCCACCGAGCCGCCGATAAACGCCTTGTCCCACAGGTGGCGCTTGTCATCCTTGGCCTTGAAGCGGAACTCGAACGCTACGCCGCGAAAGATCAAACCGATCAACATAAAGATCAGCGGCAGGTACAGCGCCGACAACACCACCGAATATGCCAGCGGGAACGCGCCGAACAACGCCGCGCCGCCCAGCACCAGCCAGGTTTCGTTGCCGTCCCAGACCGGGGCGACGGTGTTCATCATCACGTCACGGTCGACTTTGCCGGGGATGAACGGGAAGAGAATCCCGATGCCCAGGTCGAAGCCGTCCATGACCACGTACATCATGATGCCGAAGATGATGATCACGGCCCAGATCAGCGGAAGATCAATACCCATGGCTCAAATCTCCTTGGTCAGGCTGGGGGTGTCGTCGTGATCGGCATCGGCCGAATCGTCGGCGGCGGACAACGGACGCGCCGGTGTACGCTGTTTGCCTGGACCACCTTGCGGTGTTTCGGCGCCCTCGCTGATCTTCGGCCCTTTGCGCACCAGACGCATCATGTAGCCGAGCCCCGCACCAAACAGCGCGAAATACACCACCACGAACATGATCAGCGTGATGCTCATCTGCATGAAACTGTGGTTGGAAGACGCATCCGCCGTGCGCATCAAGCCGTAGACCACCCACGGCTGACGGCCGATTTCGGTGGTGAACCAGCCTGCAAGAATCGCGATCAGACCGGACGGCCCCATCCACAACGCCAGATACAGGAACGGCCGCGAGGTGTAGAGCGTGTCGCGTTTACGCAACCACAGGCTCCACAGACCGGTGAAGATCATCAGGAAACCGAGGCCGACCATGATCCGGAACGACCAGAACACGATGGTCGAATTCGGCCGGTCTTGCGGCGGGAATTCCTTGAGCGCTGGCACCTGTTTGTCCAGCGAGTGAGTGAGGATCAGGCTGCCGAGGTACGGAATCTCCACGGCGAACTTGGTTTTCTCTTCTTTCATGTCCGGCCAGCCGAACAGGATCAGCGGCGTGGCTTCGTCGCCTTTGTTTTCCCAGTGACCCTCGATCGCGGCGATTTTCGCCGGCTGATGCTCGAGGGTGTTGAGGCCATGGAAGTCGCCGATGACTGCCTGGATCGGCGCTACAATCAGCGCCATCCACATCGCCATCGACAGCATGGTGCGGATCGCCGGGTTGTCCTTGCCGCGCAGCAAATGCCAGGCCGCCGAGGAACCGACGAAGAACGCCGTGGCGACGAACGCGGCAGTTGCCATGTGCATCAGGCGATAGGGGAACGAAGGATTGAAGATGATCGCCAGCCAGTCGGTGGGAATCACCTGACCGTTGATGATTTCAAAGCCTTGCGGGGTCTGCATCCAGCTGTTGGAGGCGAGAATCCAGAAGGTCGAAATCAGCGTGCCGATGGCCACCATTACCGTGGCGAAGAAGTGCAGCCCGCGCCCGACCTTGTTCCAGCCGAACAACATCACCCCAAGAAAACCGGCTTCGAGGAAGAATGCCGTGAGCACTTCATAAGTCAGCAACGGCCCGGTGACAGCACCGGCGAAGTCGGAGAAACGGCTCCAGTTGGTGCCGAACTGGTAGGCCATGACCAACCCCGAAACCACGCCCATGCCGAAGTTGACGGCAAAGATCTTCGACCAGAAATGGTAGAGGTCACGGTAGGTGTCGTTGCGGGTCTTCAGCCACAGGCCTTCGAGCACCGCGAGGTAACTCGCCAGACCGATGGTGATGGCCGGGAACAGGATGTGGAACGAGATGGTGAACGCGAACTGAATTCGGGCGAGATCCAGTGCCTCTAAACCGAACATATGGCTTCCTCTGTCAGGTAATACCGGCTGCGGACCCGGAGGCCTGCACCCACTGCCCCCACGGATATGGAGTGCGGCGAATTCTGATTCGTTCTTTTTAAACAACCATCGCAACGCAGGGAGTCTGGCCAACTGGCCACCGGATCAATTCCGTATGAGGTCTTGATCTGGATCAAGCAACGTTGAAAGAGTAGTCCCATTTTTGCCGATGAACTGCGTGGTCGTTTGCCGCGTGACAAGTTGCCTCATCGGCGGGCAATGCTCTGCAACAAATCCCCGGCGGGTCGTAAGCGAGGAAAACAGTACAGATTCCGAGGACGACACAAATTCCCGAACAGCGGAATCCATCTGCACCGCAAAAAAATCGATGTCTTCCTAACTAAATTTTTTGTCATGGCAACTTCCTGTTACAGACTGGTGATAATCTCGGCATTCCCCTCGAGCCAGACCGGCCTTCAGATGCCCAGCCAAGCGCCCCTGCTGTTACGTCGTCACCGTCCGTTTCTCGCTTTCTGGTTCGCGCGGATCTTTACCGCCAGCGGTTTTCAGATGCTCACCGTGGCGATTGGCTGGAACCTCTACCAATTGACCGGCAACGTTCTCGATCTGGGTCTGGTCGGGTTGGTCGAATTCACTCCGCGCGTGCTGTTCATGCTGCACACCGGGCATGTCGCCGATCGCTACGACCGGCGCAAAGTCGCGGCAATCTGTCAGTCGTTGCAGGCGTTGATCGCCTTGGCGCTGGCCATCGGCAGCGCCACCGATCACGTGACCCGCGAGATGATCTTCATCCTCGCCTTCCTGCTCGGCGCCGCGCGCTCGTTCGAGATGCCGACCACCCAGGCTTTGCTGCCGAGCATCGTGCCCAGTGCGCTATTTCCTCGGGCAGTCGCGGCGGCCCAGTCGGCGCAGCAGTCGGCAACCATCGTCGCCCCGGCGCTGGGCGGTTTGCTCTACGCATTCGGTAGCGTCTGGGTGTATGGCCCGACGGTGCTGCTCTATGTGATCGCCTGCACGCTGATGCTCAACCTGCCCGCGCGGCAAACGCCGTTGAACAAAGGCAAAGCCACGCTGGATTCGTTATTGGCCGGGATTCGCTTCATTCGCAGCCGCCCGGACATCCTCGGGGCGATTTCGCTGGATCTGTTTGCGGTACTGCTCGGCGGGGCCACGGCGCTATTGCCGGTATTTGCCAAAGACATCCTGCTGACCGGACCGTGGGGTCTGGGCCTGCTACGTTCGGCGCCGGCAGTCGGCGCACTGGGGATGTCGCTGTTCCTCGCGCGGTTTGCCGTGGAACGCAATGTTGGCCGGGTGATGTTCACCGCAGTGGGCATCTTCGGCGTCGCCACCATAGCCTTCGGCCTGTCGACCTCGTTCTGGTTCTCGCTGGCAGTGTTGGTGGTGCTCGGCGCGGCGGACATGATCAGCATGGTCATCCGAGCGTCTTTCGTACAACTGGAAACCCCTGACGAAATGCGCGGCCGGGTCAGCGCGGTGAACGGGCTGTTCATCGGTGCTTCAAATCAGTTGGGCGAATTCGAATCCGGCGTCACCGCCCACTGGTTCGGCACGGTGCCGGCGGTGGTGATGGGCGGGATCGGTACGCTGGTAGTGACGGGGACGTGGATCAAGTTGTTTCCGACGCTGGCTAACCGGGACCGGATGCATATCCCGGTGGAAGAGGTGAAGGTCTGACAATCTCCAAAGCACAAGACAACTGAAAATGTGCGGTACATAGTCACCGCACTGAGTGTAATGTATCGCCTTACACTCGAGCCCATGATCAAATCCTTTCAGCACAAAGGCCTTCGCGGCTTCTATGAAACAGGTTCGACTCGCGGGATTCGTGCCGACCACGCAAAACGGCTGTCGCGCATGCTGCAGTTCATGGATCGCGCTACGATTCCCGCAGACTTGGATCTTCCGGGCTGGCGCCTGCATCCATTGAAAGGTGAGCTGACGGAGTACTGGTCGCTGAGCGTTTCAGGCAACTGGCGAGTGATCTTTCGTTTTGTCGGTTCGGACATCGAATTGGTCGATTATCTGGACTACGACTGACAGGAGGCAGGCTCATGCCCATGCACAACCCGCCACACCCCGGTGAAACACTGCTGATGGATGTCTTGCCCGAGCTTGGCATCAGCGTGACCGAATTGGCCCGACACTTGGGCTTCGCACGCCCGCATCTTTCACGTGTATTACACGGACATGCGCCAATCAGCCCGGATCTGGCTGTACGTCTTGAGCGTGCTGGCATTGGCAAGGCGCGCGTGTGGCTAGGTGTACAAACCGACTATGATCTGTGGCAAGCGGAGCATCGGGAGCAACCGGTTATCGAACTGATCGCTGTCCACGCCTGACACCTCCAGCCACTACAACTCCCCCGCCACTTTCGCCCGCAAGGCCTTGCCGCCGAGTTGCTCGACCAGCGTCAAGGCAAATTCCAGCGCAGCGCTGGAGCCTTGCGCGGTGATGCAATTGCCATCCACTACCACGGGCTGATCAACAAACGTACAGCCGGACAATTGATGGCTGGCACTCGGTAGACAGGTCATCCGCCGCTGGCGCAGCACGCCGAAGGCTTGCAGGGCGATGGCCGGGGATTCGGCGATGGCGGCGAACAGGCGCCCGGCGCTGGCCTGATCCTTGAGCAGTTGTTGCAGCGGTTGATGCGCCGCCAGGTGTTGTGCGCCGACGGCGCCGCCGGGCAGGACGATCAGATCGAAGGTTTGCGCCAGCACATCGACCAGCATGCCGTCGGCGGTCAGTCGTGTACCACGCGCGCAGGTGAGCATGCGTCGTCCTTCAATACTGGCGGCGACCACTTCAACGCCGGCGCGGCGCAGCACGTCGATCAGGGTCACGCTTTGCAGATCATCGATGCCCTCGGCGAGGGTAATCAGGGCTCTAAAGGTCATGGGCGCTATCCGCTGGGTGATAGTTGAAGCGTAGTCAGCTTCACCCGGATCGCGCTGCAACAGCCGTTACTTGATGTAAAGCTGGGTCGACATTGTGTTGCGGGGCGCGTTGATCGAGGTGTTGCTGAAGGTGAAGGTGCCTTCCTGCTTGCCCGCCAGATCGAAGGTATAGAGAGAACCAACGGTTTTGCTGCCGGCAGTGCACTCGGTCAGGTTGCCGTTATCAAAGGCACACACCGGGGCACGGGTGCCGTTGACTTCAAAACCGTCCAGAGTAGCGTGCGGCTGATTCTGGCCGTAACCGACCTCCAGGACATAGACCTTGATGTTCGGTCCGCCGTGATTGCATTGGGTCTGCGTCTGCCCATCGCCGATGTCTTCAAGACCGCAGGCAGGCGATTGCACCTTGATGACTTTCACTTGCGTCAACGGCGGTGCCGATGCCGCCCAGACACTCGAGGCTCCGGCCATCAGCAATGCAATTAACCCAAAAGCGTTCATCCAGACCTTGCTCATACGATCCCCAGCGCAAAAAATTCAGCGCGCAGTATGGCGCAGTTGGCTTCAAGGCAAAACTTCGCCGACGATCGACACCAACAACCGCCATATTCCTCACGCTGCTGGTATGATGCGCGGCTTTTTCCGGCCCACCACAATTTTTCAGGCGCTTGCGACGGTCTGTGCTTTGCTGTTGAGGTCGATACATTCACGGCGCCACGCGCGCCACGGGGAGCAGACATGCTGGAAAGGCTGTTTCAACTCAAGGCACACAACACCAACGTGCGCACCGAGATTCTGGCGGGCATCACGACTTTCTTGGCCATGGCCTACATTCTGTTCGTCAACCCGAGCATTCTCGGCGAGACCGGCATGGACAAAGGTGCGGTGTTTGTCGCCACCTGCCTGGCCGCCGCGATCGGTTCGACGATCATGGGCCTGATCGCCAACTACCCGATTGCCCTCGCTCCGGGCATGGGCCTGAACGCCTTCTTCACCTACACCGTGGTCTTGCACATGGGTCACACCTGGCAAGTCGCACTGGGTGCCGTATTCATCTCGGCCGTGTGCTTCTTCCTGTTGTCGATCTTCCGCATCCGTGAATGGATCATCAACAGCATCCCGCTGCCACTGCGCTCGGCGATTGCTGCCGGTATCGGTCTGTTCCTGGCGCTGATCGCCCTGCACAACGCTGGCATCGTGGTCAGCAACCCGGCAACCATGGTCGGCCTCGGTGACTTGAAAGCCCCGGCACCGATCCTCGCCACCCTCGGCTTTGCCCTGATCGTTGCCCTCGAAGCGCTAAAAGTGCGCGGTGCGGTACTGATCGGCATTCTGGCGGTGACCATCGTTTCCATCGTGATGGGCTTCACTCCGTTCAACGGCGTGACCTCGATGCCACCCTCGCTGGCCCCGACCTTCATGCAACTGGACATCAAAGGCGCACTGGACATCGGTCTGGTCAGCGTGATTTTCGCCTTCCTGTTCGTCGACCTGTTCGACAACTCCGGCACCCTGATCGGCGTCGCCAAGCGCGCCGGCCTGATGGGCAAGGACGGCCACATGCCGAAAATGGGTCGTGCACTGATCGCCGACAGCACCGCGGCCATGGCCGGCTCCCTGCTGGGCACGTCGACCACCACCAGCTACATCGAATCCGCTGCCGGCGTCAGTGCGGGCGGCCGTACTGGCCTGACCGCCGTGGTTGTCGCAATCCTGTTCCTGCTGGCGCTGTTCTTCTCGCCTCTGGCGGCCAGCGTTCCGGCGTTCGCCACCGCGCCGGCACTGCTGTTCGTCGCCGTGTTGATGACTTCGGGCCTGGCGGAAATAGACTGGGACGACATCACCGTCGCCGCGCCGGTTGTCGTGACCGCGCTAGCGATGCCGTTCACTTACTCGATCGCCAACGGCATCGCCTTCGGTTTCATCTCCTGGACCGTGATCAAGCTGCTGTCGGGCCGCGCTCGTGAGCTGAACCCGGCGCTGGTGATTCTGTCGATTCTGTTTGTGATCAAGTTGGGTTGGTTCAACGCATGACATTCGATTCCCTGGCTTACGCCGAGCAACTAGAAGCCAAGGTCACGCGTTTGCGTGATCTGCTGGCACCGTTCGATGCCCCTGAGCCGACGGTGTTCGACTCGCCGCTGCAGAACTTCCGTCTGCGCGCCGAGTTCCGCCTGTGGCGCGAGGGCGGCGATCGGCATTACGCGATGTTCGCTCAGGACGACAAACGCACGCCGATTCTGATCGAAGAATTCCCGATTGCCAGCCTGCGCATCAACCAGTTGATGCCGCAGTTGAAGGCGGCATGGCAAGCCAGTTCGGCGCTGAGCCACAAACTGTTTCAGGTCGAATTCCTGACCACGCTGTCGGGCGACGCGATGATCACCCTGTGCTACCACCGTCCGTTGGACGAACACTGGCACGCGGCGGCGACGAAACTGGCGGCGGATCTCGGCGTCAGCATCATCGGTCGCTCGAAGGGCAAACGCGAAGTGCTCGGCCTCGATTACGTGGTGGAGAAACTCGAAGTCGGTGGTCGCACTTTCAGCTATCGCCAGCCAGAAGGTGCGTTCACCCAGCCTAACGGCACGGTGAACCAGAAGATGCTGAACTGGGCGTACGAAGCACTCGGCGATCGCTCCGACGATCTGCTGGAGCTGTACTGCGGCAACGGCAACTTCACCCTGCCGCTCGCCACCCGCGTGCGCAAAGTGCTGGCCACCGAAATCAGCAAGACCTCGGTCAACGCCGCATTGAGCAACCTCAGCACAAACGCTGTGGATAACGTTACCCTGGTGCGTTTGTCCGCCGAAGAGCTGACCGAAGCCCTCAACGAAGTGCGTCCGTTCCGCCGCCTGCAGGGCATCGACCTGAAGAGCTACGAGTTCGGCAGCGTCTTCGTCGATCCACCGCGTGCCGGCATGGATCCTGACACTTGCGAGCTGACCCGACGCTTCGACAACATCCTGTACATCTCCTGCAACCCGGAAACCCTGGCGGCGAACATCGCCCAGTTGCACGACACGCACCGTATTACCCAGTGCGCGTTGTTTGACCAGTTCCCGTGGACGCATCACATGGAATCGGGTGTGTTGCTGACCCGGCGTTGATTGCGGGAAGCCGATACGAGAAAGCCGTCGTGATTGACGGCTTTTTTGTGGTTTTTACAAAGCGGGATCGGCCTTGCGTGGTCGCCCGCCCTTTTTGCCATTCGCTCGAGCAGCTTCGGACTTTGCAGCACTGCTTTGACGACCGTTACGCGATGCAACCACCGACGCAGCCATCTTCATGAGTGACGGGCTCGCTGAAATCATCCCGGCAATGGAAACGTCAAGGTCTTTGCCCTCATGGCAAAGCGCAGTGCCTGCGAATCCGACTGTCAGCCCCTCGTAATCGCCTGCATCAAACCCGTCGAACTCTGGATACTGGCTCACCGGTAACAACACACCGCTGCCATCCTCAAAACGGATGACCAGAGATGATTCTTCAAAGGTTACGGAGACAGCCTGCAAGCTACTCGCTCGGCGTGCCTCCCCTTGCAGGATGGCGGCGTCGATCATCTCCTCCGTCAGGGGACGATGTGTGGATGGTTTAGCCTTGATGACTTTCATAAATCGATTTCCACTCCTTCCAATGCGCCTATCAATGTCAGAAGAGTTTTGCCCTCTTCTGGCAGATAACGCGCCGATCCCACTCTGTATGTCTTGTCAGTGACGAGTTTCATCCCCAGCACTTCGTTTGAATGGCTGTCCCACAATTGATTGTCGAGACAGACAGTTTGCAATCTTGACCACCAGATCCCGCGTGCTCGTCGCAGATGAGCAGGCTGCTCAAGAGATCGACACAAGCCTTCCAGCACGGTTAACGGTGGTCGACGAGAAAGCGGCATGACATCCCAAAGCTCAATATCGTTGTGCCAGAAACTGAACTGTAATCGGGCGCTCTAGCTACCTGCATTCACGTGAACGTGCGGGGGGCAATGCTCATCTCGCAACATGATGACAATCGACAATCCTTTGTAGCTGCACACCTTCATGCTAACCCATCCGTTAGGTTAATAAGTTTCAGGATTCAAGATTCCTTTCAAATCCGACGACTGGTGATCGACACATGACGTTTCACCGCTTTTCAGGCTAGCGTCGCAACAGGTCATGAGCCGGACAATTTCCAGTGAAAAACGTAAGCAAAGCTGTCGTCATATCTCGATCAATATTGCTTCTGTGCGATCACCGAACATAAAACGCCCCCGCCATTTTTGTTCAATTGACCATGGTAACCATCTAGTACATTTTATCTCCACAGGCCGATACCCTACGGCCAAAGCCAAAAACAATAAGTGGAGTTACCCCCTCATGCCCCCTATCGTTCTGGTGCTCAACGGCCCGAACCTGAACCTGCTCGGCACCCGTGAGCCGGCGACTTACGGCCACGAAACTTTGGCGGATATCTCGGCGTTGTGCGGTCGCGCGGCTGAAGAGTTCGGCCTGGCCGTGGAGTTTCGCCAGACCAACCACGAAGGTGAACTGCTCGACTGGATTCACGCGGCTCGCGGTCGTTGCGCCGGGATCGTGATCAATCCGGCAGCGTGGACGCACACTTCGGTGGCGATTCGCGATGCGCTGGTGGCCAGTGAATTGCCGGTGATCGAAGTGCACCTGTCCAATGTCCACGCCCGCGAACCGTTTCGTCATCACTCGTTTGTCTCGGCGATTGCCACAGCGGTAATGGCCGGGTTTGGCAGTCATGGCTATCGCCTGGCGCTGGAACATTTCAGCCAGCGGTTGAAGGGGTAACGCGCATGTCTCGCTCTAACGTAATACTCGCCGGGCTGATTGGCGCCGGCATTCAGGCCTCGCGCACTCCCGCGCTGCATGAGCATGAAGGCGATGCCCAAGGCCTGCGTTATCTGTACCGACTGATCGATCTCGATCAGTTGAAAATGGACAGCACTGCCCTGCCCGACCTGCTGCTGGCGGCCGAGCGGATGAACTACACCGGGTTGAACATTACCTTTCCGTGCAAGCAGGCAATCATCCCGTTGCTCAATGAGTTGTCGCCGGAAGCCGAAGGCATCGGTGCGGTGAACACCGTGGTGTTGAAGGATGGCAAACGTATCGGCCACAACACCGATTGCCTCGGTTTCGCTGAGGGTTTTCGCCGTGGCCTGAAGGACGCTGCCCGTGAGCGCGTAGTCCAGATGGGTGCTGGCGGTGCGGGCGCGGCAGTGGCCCACGCATTGTTGAGCGAAGGCGTACAGCAACTGAGCATTTTCGATGTCGACAGTGAGCGCGCCGAGAGCCTGGCGAACAATCTCAATCAGCATTTTGGCTTTGGTCGTGCGGTGGCCGGTCAGGATCTGCCGAGCACGCTGAATCAGGCCGACGGTCTGGTCAACACTACGCCGATGGGCATGGCCAAACTGCCGGGCATGCCGGTGCCGGTCGAGCTGCTGCGCAAGGCATTGTGGGTGGCGGAGATTGTGTATTTCCCGCTGGAAACCGAACTGCTGCGCAATGCCCGTGCGCTCGGTTGCCGGACACTGGATGGCGGCAATATGGCGGTGTTTCAGGCAGTGAAGGCGTTTGAATTGTTCAGCGGCGTGGCGCCGGATGCGCAGCGGATGCTGGCGCATTTTCAAAGCATGAATGGTTGAAGATCAAAAGATCGCAGCCTGCGGCAGCTCCTACAGGGATCGGTGTAGGAGCTGCCGAAGGCTGCGATCTTTTGATTGTCAGGCTTGCAGGTAGCGCAACACCGATTCGCAAATCATCTCGCGATGCCGCTGCTTGATGCTCTCATCGGGCAGATCGATCTGGAAAATCTCGCCAAACGTGTGCCGGTTCGATACGCGATAGAAGCAGAACGAACTGATCAGCAAATGCACATCCAGCGCATCCAGCCCCGCACGGAAAACACCTTCAGCAGCACCACGACGCAGAATCTCGCCGAGTGAATCGAGGATGGTGTTATTCATCGCCTTGATCGCATCGGAACGCTTCACGTATTCGGCGTTGTGGATGTTCTCGATGCTGACGATGCGCACGAAATCGACATTGCGGTCGTGGTGATCGAAGGTGAATTCGACCAGTCGCCGAATCGCCTCAACCGGCGCCAGCTCGGCCAGGTGCAGGCGGTTTTCGGTGCTGCGGATATCACCGTAAAGCTTCTCCAGCACCTCGACGTACAACTGCTCCTTACTGCCGAAGTAGTAATAGATCATGCGTTTGGAGGTGTGGATGCGCTCGGCGATCGCGTCGACGCGGGCACCCGACAAGCCTTGCTGGACGAACTCGACGATCGCCTCCTGCAAGATGTTCTCGCGGGTCTTTTCCGGGTTGTTCTTGCGACTCTTGCGCGGCTCTACGGCGGACACTTCAGGAGCTGCGGAAAGTTCTGTATTCATCGTCATTGCGGGCTCACGGCCATCACTGCACAGGCGGCGATTATGGGCCGCGCAGCACAGTGAAGGAAGCCGCGGGACCTGTGTTTAATCCTGCGTTTACGAATTTCCTACAACTTCGCCTGGCGCACGGCGCCACTGCGTGACTTGGCCATCGCCGCCAGACGCACCGCGACGTTCGCCGCGCCATACCCGGCATAGCCGTTCTTGCGCTGGATAATCTCGAAGAAGAAGCGCCCTTCGAACGGCTCGGTGTAGACGTGGAACAGCTCACCGCCCTGGGCATCACGGTCGTACAAGACGTTGTAATAGGCCAGTTCGCTGAGGAATTCGTCGTCAAAATCGAAGCGTGCGGCGAGGTCGTCGTAATAGTTGAGCGGAATATCCAGCAGCGGTACGCCGGCTTCTTTGGCGCGACTGACTTCGGCGAAGATGTCATCACAATCGAAGGCGATGTGATGCACACCGGAGCCACGGTAACTCGACAGCGCGTGGGAGATGGCGGTGTTGCGGTTCTCGGAGATGTTCAGCGGCAAGCGGATCGAACTGTCGCGACTGCGCAATGCGCGGCTCTTCACCAGCCCGTACGGATCGGGCAGTACCACTTCATCGTCCGCCTCAAAATCCAGCAGGCTCTTGTAGAACAGCACCCAACTGTCGAGGCTGTCGGCCGGCAGCGCCATGGCCATGTGATCGATACGCTTGAGACCGCCGCGTGCCGGCGCATCCGCCAGCAGATTGAAATCGGTGCCATAGACGTCGGCCTGTTCATCGACCAGATAAATCAGGCTGCCGTCGGGTGCGCGCACCGCCGCCAGTTCCAGCTCGTTGGGGCCGACCAGTCCGCGATAGGGCTGACCTTTGTAAGCGACGGCACGGGCCAAGGCACTGGCGCTGTCCTTGACCCGCACGGCGGTGGCGCACAGCGACGGGCCGTGGGCCTCGAAAAAGCTGTGGGCGAAAGAGTAAGGTTCGGAGTTGAGGATCAAATTGATATCGCCCTGACGCAACAGGCTCACGCTCTTGGATCGATGCTGCCCGGCCTTGACGAACCCGAGGCGCTCCAGCCAGTTCGACAGCTTGGCGCCGAGGCTTTCATCGACGGCGAACTCAAGAAACTCGATGCCGTTGTACTCACTGGCCTTCGGTGTTTCGAAGAGAATTTCGCGGTTGGCCACAAGTTTGGTTTCCTGCTCCAGACGCTGGCGGGTCTTCTCTTCCAGATACAGCAGCGAGCGCAAACCGTCGGCGGCATTGGCCCGTGGTGGCGCGGCGCGGAAGCCGTCGTTGAAGATTTCCAGCGACAGCGGCCCGGTGTAACCACTCTGGATGATCGGCGCGAGGAACCCCGGCAAATCGAACTCGCCCTGCCCAGGGAAGCAGCGGAAATGCCGGCTCCACTCCAGCACATCCATCTGCAGAATCGGCGCGTCAGCCATTTGCACAAAGAAGATCTTGTCGCCGGGAATATCGGCGATGGCGCTTGGATCACCCTTCAGCGACAAGGTGTGAAAGCTGTCGAGCAACACACCGAGGCTCGGGTGATCGGCCTGACGCACGATGTCCCAGACCTGTTGATAAGTATTCACGTGACGGCCCCACGCCAGCGCTTCGTAACCAATGCGCAAACCGCGCGCACCGGCATGCTCGGCCAGCAGCCGCAGGTCATCGACTAGAATTTGTTGGTCGCCGACGCTGTCGGCCGAGGCGTTGCTGCAAACCAGCACCAGGTCGGTGCCAAGCTCCTGCATCAAATCGAACTTGCGTTCCGCCCGCTCCAGATTGCGCGCCAGGCGATCGCGGCGGCAGCCTTCGAAATCGCGGAACGGCTGAAACAGGGTGATGGCGATGCCGAGATCGGCGCACATCTGTTTAATTTCCCGCGGACTGCCGTCGTAGTACAGGAGGTCGTTTTCGAAAATCTCCACCCCGTCGAACCCGGCGGCGGCGATGGCTTCGAGTTTTTCCGGCAGGGTGCCGCTCAAGGAAACGGTGGCAATGGAACGCTGCATGTTTCAACTCCCGGACTTCGCCGCTTTTGGCTGGGATGGTTTTTGTAGTGAGGGAAATTATTGGCTGCATCGAACGTGGCAGCAATTTAAAGTGTACTACCCGGTTAGTTTTGCGTGCGATTATCGAACACAATGGCGGTTTGGCGAATTGACGATTTTTCGTCCACTGCCCAACATCGACCGCACATTGAGTCCGGATCTGAACCACCGGTCGCAGCGTGCAAAGTAAAAAGCACACCAAATAACAAATCCAAAAACGGGTGGAACACATGATTCCTTCACAGACTTCCCGCATGGCCCCGGCCATGAGCACTGCCACGGGTGGCATCGGCGACAAGATCCGCGGCGCCATGGCTGTCGGCAAGACCCGTTGGGGCATGCTGGCGCTGGTGTTTTTCGCCACGACCCTGAACTACATCGACCGCGCCGCCCTCGGCGTCATGCAGCCAATCCTCGCCAAGGAAATGAGCTGGACGGCGATGGATTACGCCAACATCAACTTCTGGTTTCAGGTCGGCTACGCGATCGGTTTCGTCCTGCAGGGCCGGTTGATCGACCGGGTCGGCGTCAAGCGCGTGTTCTTCTGCGCCGTGCTGCTGTGGAGCCTGGCCACCGGCGCTCACGGTCTGGCGACGTCGGCCGTTGGTTTCATGGTCTGCCGGTTCATCCTCGGTCTGACCGAAGCGGCGAACTACCCGGCCTGCGTGAAAACCACACGCCTGTGGTTCCCGGCCGGCGAACGTGCAGTGGCCACCGGCATCTTCAACGCCGGCACCAACGTTGGCGCGATGTTCACGCCAATGCTGCTGCCGCTGGTGCTGCACGTCTGGGGCTGGCAAGCGGCGTTCCTGTGCATGTCGGCACTCGGCGGGATCTGGTTGCTGTTCTGGGGCTTGAAGTATTTCAACCCGGAAGATCACCCGAGCGTTAAGCAGTCCGAGCTGGACTACATCCAGAAAGAAGTCGAACCGGAACAGGCCCGCGTGCCGTTCTCGAAAATCCTGCGTATGCGCGGCACCTGGGCCTTCGCCCTCGCCTACTCGCTGACCGCGCCGGTGTTCTGGTTCTACCTGTACTGGCTGCCGCCGTTTCTCAATCAGCAATACAACCTGGGCATCAACGTCACCCAGATGGGTATTCCGCTGATCATCATCTATGTGACCGCTGACTTCGGCAGCGTCGGTGGCGGCATTCTGTCTTCGTTCCTGATCGGTCGCGGGATGAACTCGATCAAGGCGCGCCTGCTGTCGATGTTCCTGTTTGCCTGCTGCATCATCGGTGTGGTCATGGCCGCCGGCTCTGCCAATCTGTGGGTTGCAGTCGCCGCGATCTCCCTCGCCATCGGTGCGCATCAGGCTTGGACGGCGAACATCTGGAGCCTGGTGATGGACTACACGCCCAAACACATGATGAGCACGGTGTTCGGTTTCGGCGGCATGTGCGCAGCGATCGGCGGGATGTTCATGACCCAGATCGTCGGCCACATCCTCACCGTCACCAACAACAACTACACCGTGTTGTTCACCCTGATTCCGGCGATGTATTTTCTTGCGCTGACGTGGATGTACTTCATGGCACCGCGCAAGATTCCGACCATCACCGAATAACCTGCCTACACCCGGCTCCCTTGTAGGAGCTGCGGCACGCTGCGATCTTTTGATCTTGATGTTGAAGATCAAAAGATCGCAGCCTCGTTTCACTCGTCAGCTCCTACAGGGGTTTGTGTTTTCTGCTCTGCTGCCACGCTGCCGCCAGTCCGCTGCAACAGATCACTGCAATACCGATGATCGTCAGCAGACTCGGCGTGTGATTGAACAGCAACCAGCCCAACAACCCGGCAAACACGATCTGGCAATAACCGAACGGCGCCAGCAGTGCCGGTGCGGCATGACGAAACGCCTGGGTCAGAAACAGATGCGCGGTCATCCCGCAACTGCCCAGCGCGATCATCAACGTGGCGTGGCTCAGCGTCGGCACTTGCCAGAAGAACGGCACCAGCGCACTCATCACCAGCGTGTTGCACAGCCCGGCGAAGAAGTTGCTGGTGGTCGGGCTGTCGACTTCGGCGAGCTTGCGTGTCAGCAACTGATAGAAGCAGAAAAACAGCGCCGAACAGAAGGGCAGTAACACTGCCGGTGTGAACAACTCACCGCCGGGATGGACGATGATCAGCACACCGATAAAGCCGCAGATCACCGCGATCCATTGGCCGCGTGTCACTCGCTCCTTGAGCAGCGGCACCGACAATGCGGTCACCAATACCGGCGCGAGAAAGTTGACCGCCGTGGCTTCCGCCAACGGGATATACAGCAGCGCCGTGGTGAAAAACAGGCTGGTACCGAGTAGACAAAGTGCCCGCGTCAGCTGCCATAACGGCTTCTTCGTACGCAAAACGCGCAACCCGGATTGCGGCAGGAAAATCCCCGCCATCAGCAGTGTGTGCACCAGATAACGCGCCCAGACCACCATCACGATCGGATAGAAACCGGACAGGTATTTCGATAGCGCGTCGTGACTGGAGAACAGGAAGGTTGCCACGACAATCAGCAAGATCCCCTTGAAGGGTTGGTTGACTCCGGAGAGCGGGGTGCTGACGGTCATTGGATTTCCTTGTGTTGCCAAAAAGATCAAAAACCTTCGCAGGAAAGTCTCGCCGCCACAGGAACAACACGGTCCCTGTGGCAGCGGGCTTGCCCACGATAGGTGCGCAGCACCGCTTAAAGCCGCGCCAATAATTCCCGGGTTCTGCCGATCGCCATCTGCGCTCGCTCTAATCCGCTTACGCCCTGCTCGAGCAGTTTCACCGTGGGAATTTCCAGACTCAGTGGAATATTAGTCGGCAGCGCTTTCAGCAACCCGCGTAGATCACAATCACCCTCGCCGGGAAACCGCCGCTCGTTGCGCGCCTGACGCAAGATCTCGGCCATATCTGACGGTCTCGGCCCCGCCACATCACATAATTGCGCGTAACGCAGGCGCGACGCTGGCACCTCAGCCAGATCCTCCAGGCGTGACGCCGAACGATCAAAGTGAAACGCATCGACCAGCACCGCAGCGTTTGTCCGATCCGCGTTCTCGACAATGCGCAACGCTTGCTCAAGATTGCGCGCATCGGTCCAGGGCATGAACTCCAGATGCGGATGCAACCCGTAAGGCGCGGACAGATCACACAGCGCCGCGAAGTTGTCGGTGAGGCGCTGTTCGTCAGGATCATTACCGGCAACGAGTAACTCTGTGGCACCAAACTCCGCGCCGACCGTAAGCAGTTTCTCGAAGTCGGCGACGACGGTCTGCGGTTTCAAGCGCAGGATTTCCACGTCGAGCACACGGACACCGGTATCACGCAGTCGCTGCAAGGTCTGACGCCGCAAGTCGCCATCGGCTACCAACGGGAAGTGATATTCCTCAGGCGTCGCCGGTTCCAGGCGCAGGCCGACATGGCTGTAACCCGCGCGGGCGGCCACTTCGACCATTTGCGGCGGTGACAACTCCAGCACGGTGAGGCTGGCCAGGGACAGAATTCGTTCACTCATCTTCAAGCCTCGATCAACGCAGGGACGCAGGCACGGCCGGTGGCGGCAGCCTCACGAATGGCTTCAATCAGCGCAAGAGTGCGGGCGGCATCGGCAGCACTCACCAGTGGCGCGACTTCACGCCGCGCTACACGTACGAAATGCTGTAACTGCAAGCGTAAAGCGTCGTCACCGCTGTAGGACTCTTCGACCATCAACAAGGGTTCATGCCAACCGGCGTCGACCTGATCAGCGGCATAATGCCAACGCTTGAGTTGCGGAATGCTCAAGGCGCCAGCAGTCCCCGCTAGCAGATAGCACGGCTGATCGGACTGACGTGGGTACACCGGGTTCTCGCCGGAATCCAGCTCCCAACTCCACGGCGCGACAACCGCGTCGGAACCGCTCAATGTGCCCAATGTGCCCCCCTCGAATTGCAGCAACACCGCCGCACTGTCTTCGTTGGCGAACCCGCGCACTGAATTGTCGGTGATCGCTTGTACCGAGCGCACTTCGCCGCACAGGTGACGCAGCAGGTCGAGGTCGTGAATCAGATTGGTCAGCAACATCCCGGCGCCCGGTTCGCGGCGCCACGGGATCTCGAAGTAGCTGTCGGGTTTGCGCAACTGGAACAGTGCGGTCACCGTGGTCAGGCGCCCGAGTGCCCCGCTCTGCAGCAACTCATGGGCGCGCGCGATCAGCGGGTTGTGGCGCCGATGATGACCGACCAGCACCGGTACGCCGCTGCGTTTAACCGCAGCGACCAGCTCGCGCGCTTCATCCAGGTGCACGCCGACGGGTTTCTCCAAGAGCACCGGTACGCCTGCCGCCAGGCAATCGAGCGCCGTAGCGACGTGCTGGTTATTCGGATTGGCGACGATCACCGCGTCTGGCCTGATGTGCTCGAGCATCTGACGATGATCAGCGAAATGCCTGATACCCCAATAAGCCGCTAGCGCTGCGGCTTGCGGCCCGGGATCAGCCACTGCGCACAGCGTCGCTTCGTTGAGGGTTTGCAGATGCCGATAATGTTGCTGACCCATGTTGCCGGCACCGATCAAGGCGATTCGAAGGGGCGAATTCAAGGTGCGGTCCTCTTGTGATTGTTCTCGGAAT
Source organism: Pseudomonas sp. AIG (assembly GCF_977020205.1). Lineage (NCBI taxonomy): Bacteria > Pseudomonadati > Pseudomonadota > Gammaproteobacteria > Pseudomonadales > Pseudomonadaceae > Pseudomonas > Pseudomonas sp. AIG. The sequence goes on from NZ_CDROCK010000027.1 coordinate 84,187, forward strand.
GACACTCCGCAAACAATTTAGAACCGAGTTCCAGAATCAAACACCCATCGTTTTCAAATCCGTGCGAACACCGCACAACTTCGTGAACAACAAAAATCCCCTGTAGGAGTGAGCCTGCTCGCGATCGCGGAGTGTCAGTCGCCGTTAACGTTGGCTGACATACCGCTATCGCGAGCAGGCTCACTCCTACAGGGGGTCTGTGTGAACTCGGATTAGATAAACAGTTCTGAGGCCAGGCTGGCTGCTGATAATTCTTCGGTGAATGTCAGCAACAGCGGCGCCAATTCATGCAACCGTGCCCCCGGCATCCGCGCACTCGGCCCAGCAATACTGAGTACACCGATCACCCGACCATCCGTTGGATGCCTCACCACAGCCGCAATCGCCGAAGTCCCCACCGCCGAACTTTCCTCAACCCAGGCATAGCCCTGCTCCCGAGCCAGGCGCAGCCGCTCCAGCAATTCGATATTGGAGCGCGGCGCATTCGGCCCCACGCCCACCGGCACTTCCGCGGCCTGCCGCTCGACCAGCGACAGCGCCTCGGCGTCGCTCATGCAGGCCAGCCACGCATGCCCGGACGCGGTGTAGAACAGTGGCGCATCGCGGCCCATGTCCGGGTCATAACGCAGACCGGTGCGCGCACCTTGCGCCTTGGCAATCCAGGTCTGGCGCTCGCCGTCGATCACGCCCAAACGCACCAGCTCGCCGGTTTCCTCCGCCAGCCGATCGAGCACCGGCTGGACGATATCGGCACCGCTGCTCGACAAGTACTGGAAACCCATCGCCACCAGTTTGGTCGACAGGTGATAACGCAGGGTTTCCGCGTTCTGCCGCACATAGCCCAAGCGAATCAGCTCGGCGAGCAAGCGGTGCGTCGCGCTTTTGGGGATATCCAGTTGCTCGGCCAGGGTCTGCATCGGCAGCCCGCGCGGATCACTGGTGAGGCTTTCCAGCACGCTGAAAACCCGTTCGATTTGACTGCCAGCCATGGGGACATCCGAGTGAAATTTTGCCGATTCTAGAAGACATCGGCGGCAAAGCGAAATCTGGAACCCGTTGTTCGATAACCGCCCGCTTTGTTGCTTCAAGGCTTGTCGTGCGACGGCAGCGCTGGTTATTTTCTGGAATCTAATTCCAAAAAAAATTTAACGCTGGAGCGTTGTTTGATGTCTGCCGAACTCCCTGATATCGACTGCGACGTGCTGGTCGTCGGCTCCGGCGCTGCCGGGTTGTCGGCCGCCGTCACCACCGCGTGGCATGGTTTGAAAGTCATCGTCGTCGAAAAAGATTCGGTGTTCGGTGGCGCCACCGCGTGGTCCGGCGGCTGGGCGTGGGTGCCGTGCAACCCCTTGGCCCGTCGTGGCGGGATCATCGAAGACATCGAACAACCGCGCACCTATCTGCGCCATGAACTGGGCGAACACTTTGACCCGGCGATGATCGACGCCTTTCTTCAAGCCGGGCCGCGCATGGTCGCGTTTTTCGAACAGCACACCGCCCTGCAATTTGCCGACGGCAACGCCATCGCCGACATTCATGGTGACACGCCGGGCGCTGGCACTGGTGGCCGCTCGGTCATCGCGGCGCCTTACGACGGACGCAAAGTCGGACGCCTGCTCAAGCGCCTTCGTACCACCCTGCGCGAAACATCCTTCATGGGTATGCCGATCATGGCCGGGGCGGATCTGTCGGCGTTCCTCAATCTGACGCGCTCGTTGAAAGCCGCATGGCATGTGACCCAACGTTTCACTCGGCACCTGTTCGACCTCGCCGTGCATGGCCGGGCGATGCAACTGGTCAACGGCGTCGCACTGGTGGCAAGGCTGGCAAAGTCTGCCGAAGACCTTGGCGTTCTGCTCTGGGAATCGGCGCCTGTGTCGGAACTGCTGCGTGACGGCTCGCGCGTTTCGGGTGCTGTGGTCAACACGGGCAAAGGCCCGATCCGCATTCATGCACGAAAAGCCGTGGTGCTCGCCGCCGGAGGTTTTGCCAATGACATTGAGCGGCGCAAAGCCCTGTTCCCGCGCACGCCGACCGGTCACGAGCATTGGGCGCTGCCACCGCTGGCCGTCAACGGCGATGGTCTGCGCCTGGGCGAAAGCGTCGGCGCTCGGGTCAATACCGATGTGGCTTCGCCAGTTGCCTGGGCACCGGTATCGCAAGTGCCACACTCCGACGGCAGCACCGGCCATTTCCCACACATCATCGAGCGCGGCAAACCCGGGATCATCGGCGTGCTGCGCAACGGCCAGCGCTTCGTCAATGAAGCGAATGGTTATTACGACTATGTCAGCGCCATGGTCGCCACTGCGCCGGAAGGTGAAGAAGTCGCCTCCTGGCTGATCTGCACGCGCGCCTTTCAACGGCGTTATGGACTGGGTATATCGCGGCCGTTTCCGCTGCCAGTGTCAGCATTTATCCGCAGCGGCTATCTGAAAACCGGTAACACCGTTGAAGAATTGGCCGTCGCCTGCGGTATCGACCCGAGCGGCTTGCGCCAGACTGTGGATAACTACAACCGCCATGCCCGTCACGGCGAAGACCCGTTGTTCGGTCGCGGCGCCACACCCTACAACCGCAAACAGGGTGATCCGGCGAACCTTCCCAACCCTTGCGTTGCCCCATTAGACACCGGCCCGTTCTACGCCGTGAAAGTCCAGCCGGGCTGCTTCGGCACCTTCGCCGGACTCAAGGTCAACCCGCACGCGCAAGTGCTGGATGCCAACGAACAACCCATCGCCGGCCTCTACGCCGCCGGCGGCGACATGGCCAGCATCATGGGTGGCCATTACCCGGCGGGCGGGATCAACCTCGGCCCGGCGCTGACTTTCGGTTACATCGCCGCCCGGCACATTGCCGGCATGACTGCTTTCGAAGAGGAGATCGACCATGCAGCACATCGTTAATGCCCAAGGTTTGAACATGCCGAAACTCGGCCTCGGCACCTGGCCGATGCTCGGCGACGAATGCACTCGCGCCGTGGAGCAAGCACTGGAACTGGGTTATCGACACATCGACACGGCAGCGGCCTACAACAATGAAGACGCCGTCGGACAAGCACTGGCGAATACCCCGACACCGCGCGAACAGATTCACGTCACCACCAAGGTCTGGTGGGATCAGCTGCAACCCGACGCCATGCGCCACTCCATGGACCGCAGCCTCACAGCCTTGCGCAGTGACTATGTCGACCTGTTCATGATCCATTGGCCGACCACCGACTGGGACCTGCCACGCACCCTCGAAACGCTCGCCTCTTTCAAGGAGCAAGGCCTGGCGCGCAATATCGGCGTGGCGAATTTTCCGCTGCCGTTGCTGCGCAAAGTCGTCGAGGAATATGGCATTGGTCTGTCAGCGATTCAGGTCGAATACCACGTCCTCCTCGGCCAAAACGCCCTGCTCGACTACGCCCGTCAACACGACATGGCACTGACGGCCTACACCCCGCTGGCGCGCAACAAGGTCTCGGATATTCCACAGATCCAACAGATCGCCCAAAAGCACGGCGTGCTGCCGACCCAGGTCGCATTGAAATGGTTGCTCGACCAACCCAACGTCGCAGCGATTCCCAAGGCCAGCAGCCGCACCAATCAACTGGCCAACCTCGCCTCGCTGCAGGTCGAACTCGACGATGAAGACCGCGCATTGATTGCCGCACTGCCGAAAAATCAACGCCAGGTCAGCCCGGATTTCGCACCGCAGTGGGATGCCTTTGATCGCTGATTGATAATCCAGCGATAGAAATCCTGAGCGGAGTTGAATTTGCCGCGCGCCAGACCGTCAATAACAGGCCCGACCTCGTCAACACGAGGCCGGGCCTGTTTGCATGTGGCCAATAGACGGACGACCGGACTGGCGCCACACTCACACAACAGCAACACTCATCACCACCCGATACACACAGAGGATTCCCACATGCTATGGAAAAAAGGCCGACGCAGTGACAACGTCGTCGATGCCCGTGGTGATGATGCCGGCGGTGGCGGCGGCATGCGTTTCGGAGGCGGCAAAGGCCTGAGTCTGGGGGCAATTCTGCTGATCGTCGGCATCGGTTGGATCACCGGGCAGGATCCGCTGCAGATCCTCGGTCAGCTCGCCGGGCAATCCACACAACAAGCGGCGCCGACCTCGCAAACCCGTCAGGCACCGCCGGCCAACGATGAACAGGCCGAATTCGTCCGCTCGATCCTTGGCGACACCGAAGACACCTGGGGCGCGATTTTCCAGCAGGCCGGGCGCCAATATAAAGACCCGACCCTGGTGCTGTTCAGCAACCGGGTCAATTCCGCCTGCGGTCTGGCCACCTCGGCCACCGGTCCGTTCTATTGCCCGGCCGATCAGAAGGTCTATCTGGACATGGCGTTCTTCCAGGAAATGTCGCAACACTTCAAAGCCGCCGGCGACTTCGCTCAGGCCTACGTGATCGCGCATGAAGTCGGACACCATGTGCAGACACTTCTCGGCGTCTCGGCGAAAATTCAGACAGCCCGCCAGCAAGGCCGGCAGATGGAAGGCGACGGCGGTTTGCTGGTGCGTCAGGAATTGCAGGCTGACTGCCTCGCCGGCGTCTGGGCCTACAACGCGCAAAAGCGTTTGAACTGGCTGGAACCGGGCGACATCGAAGAAGCCTTGAACGCGGCCAACGCCATCGGTGATGATCGCCTGCAGCAACAGGGTCAGGGCCGTGTGGTGCCGGACTCGTTTACCCACGGTACGTCGGCGCAAAGGGTGCGCTGGTTCAAAACCGGATTCGCACAGGGCCAGGTCGGCCAATGCGATACCTTCGCGGCGAAAAACCTGTAAATGCATAAATGGCTTTTGGCGTTACTGATCGTTGGCAGCACCGCGCAAGCCGCCGGTGTCGATGCGATCAGCCCCGGTCGTTTGCAACTCAAGGCCGGGGAAATGGCGGTGGGCATCGGCCCCGCGCCCGAGAAGATCGAGCGGGTGCTGATCGTCATTCATGGCCGCTTGCGCAACGCCGAAACCTATCGCAAAAGCGCCGAGAGCGCGGCCGAGCTGGCCGGGCAAAGCGCGCACACCCTGGTGATCGCCCCGCAGTTTCTCAATGAGAGTGATGTCGCGCTGTACTCGCTGCCCACAACCGTCCTGCGCTGGCAGGGCAACGAGTGGATGGGCGGCGGGTTATCCACAGGGCCGAATCCGTTGAGTTCCTATTCCGCGCTCGATGAGATCGTTGGACGGATCAGCGATCGCAAACAGTTTCCGGACGTAAAGCAGATCGTGATCTTCGGTCATTCCGGTGGCGGCCAGGTGGTGCAGCGTTATGCCCTGCTGGCCAAGGATCAGCCGGCGCTGAAGGCCAACGGCATTCGCTTGCGCTACGTGGTCGCCAACCCGTCATCGTATGCCTACTTCAATGAACAACGGCCGGTGGCGTTCGATCACGCCAAGTGCGCGGGTTTCAATCGCTGGAAGTACGGCTTGTCAGACGCGCCAGTGTATGCCGGTGGGCAAACGCCGTTGCAGCTTGAAAGCAGTTACGTCAAACGCGAGGTGATTTATCTGCTGGGGCAGCAGGATATTGATC